>NZ_JAQOWX010000044.1:0-41245 GCF_028462495.1 Paucibacter sp. XJ19-41 | reverse complement strand
GGCCGGCGTGGCCGCCGCGCCCGCGCCGGCGCTGCAGCCGGTCACGGCCGTGCCCGAAGAGGAGCCCAAGTCGGTTGGCCTGGCCCTGCTGCTGGCCTTTGCCGGTGGCCTGCTGCTGAACCTGATGCCTTGCGTGTTCCCGGTGCTGTCGCTGAAGGTGCTGGGCTTTGCCCAGCATGCGACAGATCGGCGGGTGCTGGTGGCCGGGGGCCTGGCCTACACGGCCGGCGTGGTCCTGAGTTTTCTGGCGCTGGCCGGCCTGCTGCTGGCGCTGCGCGCCGGCGGGGCCCAGCTGGGCTGGGGCTTTCAGCTGCAGTCGCCCGGCTTTGTCGCCGCGCTGGCCCTGCTGTTCGGCGTGATCGGGCTGAACCTGCTGGGCGTGTTCGAGTTCCGCGCCGTGCTGCCGGGCAATCTGGCCGGCCTGCGCGCCGCCAACCCGGTGCTGGACCATGGCCTGACCGGCGTGCTGGCCGTGGCGGTGGCCTCGCCCTGCACCGCGCCCTTCATGGGCGTGGCGCTGGGCGCAGCGCTGACCCTGCCGACCTGGCAGGCGCTGGCCGTGTTTGCCGCGCTGGGCCTGGGCATGGCCGCGCCCTATCTGGCCGCCAGCCTGTGGCCGGGCCTGGCGCGTGCGCTGCCGCGGCCGGGCGCCTGGATGCGGCATTTCAAGGTGCTGATGGCCTTCCCGATGTTTGCCACCGTGCTGTGGCTGCTGTGGGTGCTGGGCCAGCAGGTCGGCATCGACGGTGCGGTGGCCCTGCTGGGCGTGCTGCTGGCGCTGGCGCTGGCGGCCTGGGTGTTCAGTGCACCGGACCTGGCACGGCGCGGCCGCCAGATCCTCGGCACGCTGTCGCTGGCCCTGGTGGCCGCGACCGCGCTGTGGGCCTGGCCGGCGCTGCGCGAGCCGCCGCCTGCGGCCTCGGCCGAGGCGGCTGCGCAGGGTTGGCAGGCCTGGTCGCCGGAGCGGGTGCAGGCGGCCCAGGCGGCCGGTCAGCCGGTGCTGGTGGACTTCACCGCCGCCTGGTGTGTGACCTGCCAGTTCAACAAGCGGACCACGCTGGCCGACAGCCAGCTGCTGGCCGATATGCAGGCCAAGAATGTGCTGCTGCTGCGCGCCGACTGGACCCGCCGCGATGCCACGATCACGCAGGCGCTGCGCAGCCTGGGCCGTAGCGGCGTGCCGGTCTATGCCGTCTATCTGCCGGGCGCGGCCGCGCCGCAGCTGCTGCCCGAGATCCTCAGCCTCGCCACCGTGCGTGAGGCGCTGTCTCTCTGATCTTTGCTCTGACCCTCAACCCACCCTGGAGGTTTGCATGATGATGACGATCTCGAAGAAGACCTGGATCTCCGCTCTGCTGCTGGCAGGCGCCTCGCTAGCTCAGGCCACGGCCGTGGTCGGCCAGCCGGCGCCGGCCTTCAGCATCAGCGACAGCCAGGGCAAGACGGTCAGCCTGGCCGACTACAAGGGCAAGCACGTGGTGCTGGAATGGATCAACCCCGGCTGCCCCTTCGTCAAGAAGCATTACGACAGCGGCAATATGCCGGCCACGCAGAAGAGCGCGTCCGACAAGGGCGTGGTCTGGCTGGCGGTCAGCTCGACCGCCAAATCGGCCAGCGACTATCTGCCGCCGCCGCAGTTGGAGGCCTGGCTGACGAGCAAGCAGGCGTCGCCCAAGGCCACCTTGATGGATGACGACGGCAAGCTGGGCCGTGCCTACGGTGCCCGCACGACACCGCATATGTACGTCATCGATCCGGCCGGCACCCTGGTCTACGCCGGCGCGATCGACAGCAAGCCCACGGCCAACCCGGCCGATATCAAGACCGCGACCAACTACGTCAACCAGGCCCTCGGCGAGACCCTGGCCGGCAAGCCGGTCAGCCGACCGAACTCGACAGCCTACGGATGCACGATCAAGTACGCTAGCTGATCAGGCGGTGCGCGGTCCGCGCGGACGGTCGCCACGCGCCGGTCGGCGGTCGCCGGGGCGCTGATTCGGGCGCTGATCGGGGCGTTGGCCAGGGCGACCCTCGGGGCGTCCCTCGGAGCGATTGGCGCGGCGGGCTTGGTCTTCGATAGCCTCTTGCTTGGCAATTTCCAGCAGCCCGTCCAGCTCCTCGTCGGCCACGCCCTTGAGCGCGCAGAAGTTGGCGCGGGTCAGCGTGGTGATCTGGAAGTCGTGCAGCAGGCCGGCGCGGTTGCGGCGCTGCTGCAGCTCGAGCTCGCGGCGCTCCTCATTGAGGCTGCGGCGGCGCGCCAGCTCGGTGATGGCGGCCTCGCGGTGCTCGTCGGCCAGTTCGCCGGCCGGTTGGCCGTCGAGGTCGAAGCGGTGCTTGGCCTTGCTCAGCGCGATCAGATAGGCGGTGCCGCCGGTATAGCGGCGCAGAAAGGCCGACAGCAGCTGCTTGCTGAACTGGCCCGGCGCGCGCTCCTGGATGTCGGCCTGGATGCGCAGCTTCAGCGGCTTGACCGGACCGTCGAACAGCGCCGGGAACTGGGCCTTCAGCGCCTGGGCGCAGGCGGCCGGGGACATGGTGCCGGCTTCGGCGGGCTGAGGTGACGGGGTGGACGACATAGAGCGGTCAGCAATCAACAGGAAAGGGCTGGATTGTGCCTGCTGCGCGGCCGCTCAGGCGCAAACGCGGTTGCGACCACTTTGCTTGGCCTGGTAGAGCAGGGTGTCGGCCTGCTTCATGCCGGCGCTCCACTGCGGATGCTGGGCGATATCGCAGACGCCCAGGCTGGCCGTGACCGCCAGCCCGGGGGCGATCAGGGCCCAGTCATGGTTGGCGATGGCCTGGCGCAGACGCTCGCAGATCAGCACGGCGTCGTCCAGGCCGACCCCGTCCAGCGCGATCAGGAATTCCTCGCCGCCATAGCGGGCGGCCAGGTCCTGGCTGCGGCAGTGCGCCTGCAACAGCCGGCTCAGCTGGCGCAGCACCTGATCGCCGATGCTGTGCGAGAAGGCGTCGTTGACCCGCTTGAAATGGTCGAGGTCGATCAGGGCCACGCACAGCGCACTGCCGGCACGGCGCGCGGCTTCGTGGCGCAGGTTCAGATAGGCATCGAGGCGGCGCCGGTTCGCCAGGCCGGTCAGCGCGTCTTCCATCGCGTCGCGGCCCAGGGCCTCGGCCCGCTGCGTCAGCTCCTGATTGGCCTGCAGCAGGGCCTGGGCGTTCTGGCGTGCCGTCGCGGCCTCGGCCAGCGCGCGCTCGGTCTCCAGCCGCACCGACAGCACGCGGGCGCGCTGCTGGGCGCTGTCCAGCGCCATTTCGCCACGCAGCGCATGAAAGCGCTTGTATAGCCGCAGCGCCTCGGCGAACTCCTGCTGCTGCTCGGCCATCGCCGAGGCCAGCTCGTACAAACTCACCAGCTGATTCTTGGCGCCGGCCGCCTCGCCGATCTCCAGGCCCTCGGCGGCGAGCCGGCGCGCCAGCGTGAGCTCGCCGGCCTCGCGGTACATGCGCGCCAGATACTGGGCCCGCTGCACCTTGCCGGCCTGGTCCTTGCGCGCGGCCGCCAGCTGCTGCTGCAGCTCGAAGGCCTCGATGGCCTGCTGCTGCCGGCCCAGCAAGGCCAGCGCGGAGCCCTGGTTGCTGCGTATGACCACCTGCACATGCTGCATGCCGGCCGCGACGGCAATCTGCAAGGCCTGCTCATTGAGCACCAGCGAGCGTTCCAGCGCGGCCCGCGCGGCCTCGGTCTGCTGCTTGTTCAGCAGGGTCTCGCCATGTTCGAGCTCGCGCCCGGCCAGATTGGTGCGCGAGATCGCGCGCATGCGTGGCACGCCGCTGTGCTCGGCCAGGGCCATCGCGCGCTGATGCCAGGCGATCGAGGCCTCGTCATTGCCCAGCTCGCCATAGACGATGCCCAGCTGGTTGTGGGCGTCGAACAGCAGCTCGCTATCGCCGCCCTGGGCCAGCGAGCGCATCGCCTCTTCGAGGTCGACCAGGGCCTGGTTGTTGTCGCCGACGCTCCAGCTGACCCGTGCCGCCGCGACCCGGGCGCGCGCCTGCAGCTGCGCGTCGTCCAGGCCCTGGCTCAGGGTCAGCGCGCTGACGGCATGGGCGGCGGCGAGATTGTGCTCACCCTGGCGCTGGGCCGCATGGGCCAGCCAGACATGGGCCTGCGCCTCGGCCGGCAGGTCGGCGGCGGCCGTCGCGTGGCTCAGCAGCTCCGCGGCCAGCTGACGGCATTGCTCCCAGTTCTCGGCCGTGTAGGCGGCCTGCGTCGAGCGCAGCAAGGCATACAGGGCAAGGTCCGGCGCGGCCATGGGCAAAAGAGTCGGCGAAGTGGACCCTGATGATAGGCGCCGCCGGCGCAGCGCCGGGGCGGCGCGGCCGTCAAAAAGTCTCAGGCCGTGTCATCTTTGGGTTTGACGCAGGCCGGTTTGCAGACCAGCTCGGTGCGGCCCAGCACACGCTTGGATTGCAGGCTGCTGGGCGGGCGGTGTTTGCCGCATTTGAAGCAGGAGCGTGTATGACCGCTGCCGAGGAAGGGCGAACCGCCCAGTTTGGACTCATAGCGCAGCCCGTTGTCGCTGACGCTGGTGTAGGTGTCTTTGCTCATCTGTGGTGGCCCGCTCCAAGCCGGCCAGGTCCATGGTGGATCCTGGCTTGATTACCTCTGACTTCTCACAACCCTCCAGCACATAGTAGGGCCCGGCGAGCCCGGCGGCTACCTCGCTTGCCCAGGGGTGATGTCATAAACCACCAATATCTGTGCGATTGGCGGCGGTGCCTGGGCGGATTTCGGGACAATCGGCGCTCCCAGAATGCGAGAGTCATGGCCAAACTGTTTTTCCGATATGCGGCGATTATTGGGGGTTGAGGAAATACAAACTTCCTGACGCGTAGGACTTGGAACGCTATACAGGGATGCATCTAGCCACCTCACAGCACCCCAAAGAAGCGTGATTTTGGTCACCCTCGATCTTTCTCTCCAATGCTGCGAGGGGCTAAGATGCAAAGTTCTGCATTGGGGTGGGCACCCTGGCGCAGCCCATTTGCCCTCTCAGGAGAATCGCTTGGCCCGTCTTTGGTATCGCTACGCCGCAATGAACGCCGGCAAGACCAGCTCTCTTTTGCAGGTTGCCCACAACTACGAGGAGAACGGAGAGAAGGTTCTGCTCCTCACCTCCGCCCTCGATGACCGTGACGGCGACGGCGTCATTTCCTCTCGGATCGGCCTGAAGCGCAGCGCAGAGACATACTCTCCGCGGACGGACTTCTTGGAGCGGCTGAAGGACGTCAAGGTTGCCTGCGTCCTTGTCGACGAAGCCCAGTTCCTTACCGTTGACCAGGTCCGCCAGCTCCATCGGTGGGTTCATGCGAAGAACATCCCCGTGATGTGTTTCGGCCTGCGGTCTGACTTCCAAGGGAACCCTTTCCCTGGAGCCGCTGTCCTGTTGACCCTGGCGGACAACATTGAAGAGATTCGGACTGCCTGCCGATGCGGCAAGAAGGCCACCATGAACATCCGCATCGACGAGAACGGCGAGCGGGTTCAAGAAGGAAGCCAGGTGCTCATTGGCGGCAATAGCCGCTACCGGCAGGTCTGCGCGCGCTGCTTCTACAGCTGACCATGTTCGCTCGCGTGAAGGTCTCTGTCCGGTCAGACAACACCGGCAGTTCAGTCGATGTGCCTGGCCTGCTTACCCCTGGAGGTTTGCTCACGCCCCTGTTGGACTATTTCGTCGAGAAGAGCCGAAGCCGAAGTCCATCGTGGATGGACAAGATAGTCAAGTCAGTGAGGCTCTTTTGCTACTACATACAGGCGAATCCTCATCAGCGAGACACGCGGGCTTTGTTCGACGGCTTTGACCGAGCCCTTGAGCTCGGCACGTTCAACCTGGCAACCGGAGAGGACCCCAGCGGGCTGTGTTGGCGGCCGCACAGTGCGCAGGATCGCTACGGCATCATCACTGACCTGACCCTGTTCTTCGACTGGATGGGTAAGCAGAACCCGGTGGCTGCCAACATCAACCCATTGGTCGACGCTAGCGTCTACGAACAGCGCTGGAATGCTGCCGCCCGGATGCACAAGCGTGAAAACTCCCTCCTTGGCCATCTGTGGTCAAACCCTGAGAGCGACAAGAAGAGGCGTCGATTGGAAGTTCGGCGGCTGCCAGTTGCGAAGGGCGGTGAGCCTCCGGCGTTTCCGGACGACAGGTTTGAAGACCTCATTGCAGACGGCTTCCGTATTGGCAAGAGAGTAGATCACCGCGCCATCTGCATCACGTTGCTCATGAACGGAGCGGGCTTTCGCGTGTCCGAGCCCTTCCACATGTTTGTCCAGGACGCTGGACCTGACCCAACAAACCCCGCGACAGCCCTGGTGGCTATCCACCATCCTGAAGAAGGCTTTGCACCTGAAAAATGGCGTGACCCGTCCACCGGCCGCCGGGGCACGCGCAGTGCATATCTGGCCTCTCAATATGGCTTGAAGCCGCGCAACCGCATCCGCGGACCGCTGCATGCCGGATGGAAAGGTGGCCTTTATGACGAAGACAACGCCAAATTCGCTCACTGGTTCCAGCCTTGGTGTGGTGAGGTCTTCCTGTACCACTGGAATCTGTATCTAGAACAGCTCGCGCATGTGAAGCGTGGACATCACCCATACCTTTGGGTGAACACCCTGCGAGGCGACATAGGAGAGCCCTACAAGCTGGGCACATTCATTGAAGCTCATGAGGCGGCTTGCCGGCGTATCGGTCTCGCCCCGTTGAAGGAGGCCGGTACCACTGACCACGGACATCGTCACGCCTATGGCCAGCGTGCGCGTCGGGCGGGACTCGACAGCAAGACCGTCCAGGTCATGTTGCACCATGCATCTGAAGAGAGCCAACTGATCTATACAGGTCCAGGGACCGCCGAAATCCAGGCAGCACTATCTGAAGCACATCAACGGCTCGGCGAGTCCATTCCTTCACGTTTTTTGCGCCTGATAAGCAAGGCCTGACCCCAGATTCGCACTGAATGAGCACTATTCCGCACCTTGATGAATTCCTGAAGCAGTTGCTGTCAAACCCCACGTTCACTGAGACGAAGCGGGCTCGGCTGCAGGCAATCTACGACCTTTGTGCGAAACAGTTTGCTGATGGGACGCGCAGCTTCAGGGCGGGGAGCATTGGCATGGTGCTCCAGGAAATGGGCGTCATGCCGTACAGCACGTACGCAGGGACAAAGGCTCCTGAGTACCGAGCAGTCGTTGAGGCATGGCAGGACCATGCAGACGCGGTTGACTTAGCGCTGGATGAGAACGCGGCCCCCGGTCATCCAGATGTGATTGTCGCGGAGCTTCTGGCCGACCCTAAGCGCCGCGGTGATGCCGCAGCGACGATTCGCGCGGTCCACAAGGCGTGCCGGGATCGCTATCACCGCGGCGAACTCAATTTCAGCACTGCAGCTGTGGCTCGCGAAGGTGAAGCGTCCGGCACGTTTCTCGAGAGCGCGCTGCGAGGGGGCATCAAGGTCCGAGGGTACGGACTCTTGCTGGAGGCGTGGCAACGTCTCGCTGATGAACGTGAACGCGAAGTAACCGAATCCGACACTTCACCGGAAGATGAAGACGAGCGCGGTGGAAACCGCCTCGTGAAGCCGCCGCGCTTCAGGGCATCTGTTGCGGGCATCCCGGCAGACGAGCCGAGCTTCGTTCTAAAGGAGTTGCTGCGCGGGCGCCAAGTCAAGTCGTCCACCTCCCGTCTTCTTTGCCACTTTCAAGAGGTGTGCCAGCAGCGCCTCGAGGCCGGTGAGTTCGACTTTGGCCGGTCGGCTAGCGCCAGAGCCTTCATCGAAGCCAAGGTCTTCGCGAGCAATCAGTCGCTGACGTCTCGCCTATCGGCTTCTGACCGCTTTTCTGCCCTGCTCGACGCGTGGCAAGCACAGGCGGACATCCAGTGGATCGACTTCGACCCCGACCTGCCCCCTACCAATCCCCATTCGGTGTTCCGGCGCCTGCGCGAGAAGCCGCTCAAGGCAAACATGCAAGAAACCCTGATTGGGATTCATCGCGTTTGCTATCTTCAACATGCTGCTGGGAATCTTGACTTCTCAGTCGTTAAGGTCGGAAAGCTGCTCGCGGCTATGGGGGTTATGGCAGAGGCGTCCCTCAAGAGCTCGATCTACGAGGAGTTGCGCATTCTGCTACGGGCATGGGACGAGTTTGCCCGTCCATGGCTAGCCGCGGACGGCGCGCCGCCGCCTTCGGTACGGACGAATCGTCGAAAGTCCCATAACCCGGACCTCGAGTGGGTACGGAGAGACCATCCGGAGTTCGAAGAGTTCCGGGTGCTGGCTAGCGCATGGTTGCAGACGGTGAAAGCGGGAATGGGCCAGCGCATCCAGACGCTGAATGCGTTCTTTCAGGACTACCTCACGCGCGACGACGTTCCAAAGACGCCTGCTGCCCTCTTCCTCCGTGGCAATGCGCTGCCGGATTTTGCGGACGTCGCTCTCGCTCCTGAATCAAAGGAGGTTCGAAACAACTACCTCCACGAATTCTTCGAGTGGGTGCTATTGCGAGACTTCAGCGAACATGCCGATGACGGAGAGTTGTTCGTATCGCCGGCCTTCCGCAATCCTGTCAAGCTCGCGACCAAGCCTTCCGGGCGCGGGGGGCACTCCCAATCGGTTTATTCGCCCCTTCCTTATGGATACATCCATACTCTGCGACGCATGGTTGCGCAGGGGCCAACCTTCAGGGATTGGAAGCTGGTTCAAGGCGCGCAGGGCGTGGCGGAGGGTGAAATTGGCCGGCCTGCGCCGGATTGGTACGAAATCGAGCGGTCTGAAATCGACGTGGATGACCCCGACTGCGTTTGGCGTCTGCGAACGATGTCGACGGGACGCGTCGTGTGCGAGATGTGGAGCCCGGTTAGATGGGTTGCGGTGCTTGTCAAGCTGCTGACGCCGCTTCGCACGGGCCAGGTGCGCATGCTTGATTCCGGGGAGTCCGATACGTGGAAGCTCGTCAACGGCGCGTGGGTTCTGAACGACCATCCGATTGCGGACAAGAATCAGCGCGACCCGTGGCAGCAAGGGGTCCTGCGTCGAGTGAATGACCCCCGCGATGGCGAACAGTCCGTTTCCACAGTCCTATATATCAGCACTAACAAGACCGCTGATATGGACAAGGCTGGGCCCTACAAGGGCTACACCATGGCGTGGCATGCTCCGACCGACCCGCTGGACAACGTCTACTACTGGCTTGAAAAGCTGCGCAATTGGCAGTCCAAGTACAACCCCATCAAGCGCCGGACATCTTGGCTTGAGCTTGGAAGCAAACATATCTCGGCCAAGACCGACGAACAACTGCGGTCCTACGCTGACACCTGTTTCCTGTTTCGCCAGCCGGAGGACGAGCCTGAGTTCCGCGGGCTGCCGGTCACTGATGGTGTGTTGAGCTACGCGTGGTTCAACCTGCTCGAAGCACTTCAGGCTGAGCTCGCGGAGAAGGGGGAGACCCATGGCGACGGCTCGCCCGTCACGTTCGTGGTCCGGGGTGAAAAGGGACGTATCGAGCGCAATGACTACCCGCTCCATAGCCTGCGGGTGTCGCTCATTACCGCTTTGGCCTTTGACGGCGGCGTTCCGTTCGAAATCCTGCAGAAGCTGGTAGGACACTCCCGCTTGGTCATGACCATCTACTACGCCAAGGTGGGCCATGGACGTATGACGACTACGCTAGCGCAAGCTGCCGAGAAGTTGGAGGTCAATAAGGAGGCGTCGACCATTCGCTTCCTGCGCCATACGAAGCACGACGAATTGGTCAGGACTGCCATCTGCAATAGCTCAGCGGCGCTCTCGGCCGCTATCCCGATTCATTCGGGAGAGCGCAATCCGGCTGGTTGGATGCTCATGCATCATGGCCTCTGCCTGGTTGGTGGCAACGTGAGCAAGATTGAAGACAACGCCAAGATCGGCGGCTGCTATAACGGTGGCGCCTTCCAGGGAACGGCAACCAAGGTTCACCATGCGCCAGTTCCCGGCGGCGCCCGCAACTGCGTCCGATGCCGCTGGTTTGTCACTGAGCCCCACTATCTGCAGGCGTTGTCGGCCCACTTCAACAACGTTGCCTACCGGTTTGACGAGGCGCGCAACCGAGCGGTCGACGCGGAGCTCCGATGGACGGAGCTCCTGCGCGCCAGGGCGACCGTGGAACTGTCTGGAGCGGTGTATACGGACGGAACGAAGCTTGACGCGGCCGAGCGGCTGTCCGAAACCACCGCCGTCGTCTTCAGCGACTTGGCTGAGGACTTGGTTGCGACGTGGCGTCTGATCGAACGCTGCATTGGGGTGTTGAATGCGACTTCCGGCGCGGAGGGTGGGACTCGCCTGGTGATCCAGGGCTCCGAAGCCGAGGTCAAGGCCATCTTCGAGGAGGTAGATTCCGAGCTGCTGCAGCTCAGCGGGGTCTGCAACGACGTCCAGCTCTACCCGGACCTGAATGCCGACAAGGCTGTGCTCCGCCGAAGCCAGCTGCTTGACTCTGCGCTCTTCAATGAGGGGCTGCCTCCGATGTTCATGCGGCTGAGCGAGGAAGACCAGCTCAAGGCTGGAAATGCCTTTATGCAGCGCCTATCGCGCGCTGCCTCTCCTGACGACCCTTTCATTGGGCAGCGTGAGGTCGTCAAGGTCATCGACGCAGGCAAGAAGCTGGGAGAGAGCCTTGGCATTGACCTTCGCGACACCGTGAACTCGCTCAGGTTTGGCGCCGCCGCGCCCCGTCGTGTGCTGGAGACTATCGAAGCATGACCAATCGAACTACCCCTGATGAGGCCTTTGACGCGATCCTCGCTACAGGACCCCGTCCTCAGAAGGTGCGGAACCTTCGCGAGCTGCATGAGGTCTGCAAAGCCCTGTATGAAGTCGGTCCTCGCGATTTCTCCATCAGCAACATTGGGAAGCTCTGCGAGGAGAAGGGCATCTTCAAGGGTCGCGGCCTGTACAACGACTCTGCTGAAGACTACCGCAAGCTCATCCAAGCCTGGGCGGACCTTGCCGGACCTATGCCGCCCAAACTCGTCGACAAGGAGAAGCCGTCTGAAGCTTACGTCGCCGAAATCAAGGACCCCGTCCTGCGGGTGCTCGTGAGGCGAGACCTCGCCCAACTGGCTCGAGTTACCGCCGAGCTCAACTTGCTGAAGTCGCAGAAGACCTTCGTTGTCGACAAGCGGCCAATCGTGGAGAACGTGCAGCCGGCACTGGGCAACAACGCCCTGAAGGCTCTTGAAGCCTTCGAACTGGAGGCGCTCAAGAAGGTTCTAGCCCCTAGGAGTCTGGCACGCAGGGGGTGGGAGGAGGGCAAGCTCGGCGAAATCGTGGATGAGAAAGGCCGGCCCATTTTTGAGCCCGGCTTCGCGACTGGCCTTCGCAAGCTGCTCGGAGAACTTTGAGGGCTTGGAGGCGCCTTGGTCGCGTGAGTAGCACCAAGAAGGGCTGAGCGAATGCTCCGGACATCGCGACCCAGCAAGAGTGTTGTTAGTCGCATTTTGAGAGTATGGGAGCGGTGCCATAAGCTGTGTTTTCACGCGCTATTGGCTAGCGCGCATGAAGCGCGGCCACCGTCGGAATGAGCGTAGCGGGTGACCGCGCCGCAGAGGCAGCGCGTTGCCGGTTTGAAGTAACCGTTGAACTGCTCGCCAATCATCTCCAGGACCTCGCGTCTGATGACCACGCGCCCGGAAATCCCCTCACCCACAGCGCCGTGAAATCTCAGTGACTCGCGCCTAGCCCGGCGTCCAAGACCAGCAAGAAGCCGGCACCCTCACAGGCTCGACCTGCACCCGGGGGCGATTAGCGTGCCTTATGGACGAGCGGGCAATGGCCGTTTCTCTTGAGGTGCTCAATCCGCGCCGGCATGTGACCGCCGGCGCGTTCGGATCGAGCCGCCTCGCCACATTCAACGCAGCGGAAGTCAGGGGAGCCACCAAGGCTATCCTTGATGTCGACACCCTCTTCGCCATCAATCACTCGCCCCTGGAACATAGCCTGTTTCATAACACTTCTCCTTGCACGTGGTGCCTACAACCCAGCCATATCGGGTTCTGCGGAACGGTGGCCCTTGAACCCGCCTTCTACGTTTGCCACAAGGCCCTGGCTCACTTCTAGGTTTGCCAAGGCCCTAGGGCTTAGACGCTTACAACACGTTCTTCACCTTGTTCAGCAGCGTACCTAGGAACTGGCCCCAGAACTGAGTCAGGTCGCCGTACTGCTCAACTGGGTTCGGGTTCATCGACTCGGCCTTGCCGTAGGCGATGAGCAATAGCGTCATGGCCTCGACGCTACGGCGCGCCGCCTTGACTGCTTCATCCCCAGAAACCGTCCCTGGGTCTCGTTGGGAGATAGCCTTCAGTGGTTCCCACATCTCGCGGTAGAACGGATGGCGAGTGTTGAGCCTGATGATGACCTGGTCAGCCACATGCGTGGTGCTCAGGAAGATGTTGCCCGGGAAGTTCACCGACTCGATAACGAACGGCAGCTTCTTCTTGTCCTCGATGTACTTCTGCTGCTCCTCTGGCTTGGTAAAGCCGGCGTCCTCCGCTAGCTCTTTGAGCGCCACATCAACGGGCGGCGCGTCTTCTTGAGGCTCTACACGGGGTTTCGGCATGACTGCATCGACGTCCTTAACGGCGTCGAGAAGGGCCGCATGCTCGCCAGAGGCCTCATGCTGCTCGCGGGCTGCCACTCCCCACGTTTCGTCGATCAGCTTTCGGGCGGTCGGAATGTGCTTCTTGAGGTGTTCTCGCAGCTTGTCGCGGAGTTCGCCATGGGGCTCGACGCCACGCTTCACGTTCCGAATACCAAAGTAGTCGTCGAGCTCTGGATCGAAAGAGACCTCGATGCCGATGAACCGATCCATTTCCTGGACACCTGCAGGCAGGATGCGAGGCACGTTCGAGTACGCAACTTCGCGGTTCTTCCGGACAAAGCTGAGCGCGCCTTCGTTCTCAGGGATGCGTAGCGCTTTCGCCAAGTTATCGCCACCTTTGCCGCGGCTTCGCAGGACTTCTTTCGGGTAGAGAGTCACGCGCAGACGGGCGGAATGCTGGCCGACTTTCACTGGCTCCTCGGCGATGACGGTCGCACCGTAGTGATGCAGCACACCTTTCTTCAGATCGTCGCGCTTGTACTCCTTGTTCAGTACCGTGTCGGCCCACGTGCGCTCCAGCAGCATCAGCGGGTCATGCGGGATGAGCTGCGAGTCGTTGATCGAAATCTTGATGCCGCCATCCAGGAAGTGTCGGAAGATGCGCGACAGTTCCTTCTCCAGCTCTTGGCGCAGCTCATTGAAGTCACGCGCAGCGCGTCCTTCCTCGAGACGGTCGACCTTGGACCACACCACGACGGTGCCGGTCTCTGCGGGGAAAACATGCTTCAGGTCGGCCGGGGGGGCGGCTGGAGCGGGGGCCTTCAACACGACAGACTTGCCCGAGCCCTCATCGTCGAGCGCCTCGTTCAAATCGAAGTGGACGTGCAACCACTCGGCGTCGGCCTTATCTCGGCTCCAGACGTCGATTCGGCGCCCGAAATTCAAGGCCGCCAGCTTGGCGCCGACACCGTACTTGCCGATGGTGTCTGACCGCATGTAGCGTGACGAATAGCCCAGCACCAGGTAACGGTGAAGGATGTCTGCCGGCATGCCTTCACCATCGTCACTGATGGCGATGCGATGAACGCGCTTCTTGCCACGCTCCTCGCTTTGCTCGAGCAGAACCGAGATGTTGTTGGCGTTCGCCTCGATGCTGTTGTCGATGACCTCGCCCAGGGCGGTAGGGAGGCTATGGCCGGAGTCCCGAAGCGAGAGCAGGGCCTGCCCTGTCTGGATCATGGCGATTTCGGGGGTGACTTCGCTTGTGGTGGTAGCTTTTGACATGGTGTTTCCTCAGGTTTTTGCGGCCGTCGCCATTTGGTCGGCAGCCACCGTGGACGCAGCACTGATTTCCGGGTGCGGGCGCATCAACTGCGTCCACGCCTGGTAGTCCCCCGTGCTGCAGAAGGGGCAAAGGTTCAGCTCACCCGTTGGGTGAGCGGGGTGAATTCGGTTAACGACTCCAGCGGTCAGCCGCAGCGTGTGAAACCAAGCCGACTCAAGGCGGTAAGCCTGCAGCGGGCTTGCGCATGTTTCCCACGTCACATGCGAGGCAAGAGGTAGCAATGGGTGCGCAGCCAGCCTGGTCTGCAGGCAGGTATCGGAGCGGCCGACGTAGAACGGAGCTTCTCCCCGGAGCAACATGTACACGCCGGCCCAACCCGGGGGCACCAAAGCCCTCAAGACCGAAGGAATGGCCAGAAAAGCGTGTTGACGGGGTTCGTCGAAGATCAGTTCAGCTGAGGAGTGCATAGCCGTCTCCGCGATGACCTTCAGTGGTCAGCCACAGTTCGGCTTGGACGAATTGCTCTGCGGCATGCGAGCGCAGCGTTCCGCGCCACGCCAAAAAGCGGGTACTAGCGGGGCCAAGCGGAGACGGGGATGCGATGGGCTGAGGAGGCTCAGCCGGCAATGCAAGCAGCTTGGCTTGCACCTGCTTCGTTATCAGGTTCTCGGCCTCCACCATCAGTGCCTGTTCAGCATGTGCGCCATACGCACACGCTCCGTTGAACGCCAGATCAAGCGCGCGTTCGGCAATGCGGTAGGTGGAGGAACCAGGGCGATGCTTCGAGAGAAGCGCCTGGAAAGATGCGACGGCGCGCGACTGCGCCTCGGCTTCAGTGATGGTCATGATTCGCCTTTTTGTGCACAACCGCCCCGATGGGTGCAGCCACGCCTTACTCGACTACGTGCGACCTGTTTCTGCCGCCCCACCCCTGACAGGTAGAACAACCCGGTAGCGTTCCGGACTCTAGGCGATGCCTTGTGTTGCGTCAATACGCCTGCAAAAGGGGCGTTGACTTGCGAACAGCACGCCCCGGGTCGATACTGTACACAATCACAGCATCGAGGCTGCCAACCGCACTCGGGTAGCAATCAGATGCCCTGCGACCAAGCAGTCGGGTGCTTTTCCAACGCTCAATGGGGTCTACCCGGCCGGGCTGGTGAAGTCGTCCAGTTAAACTTACCCCAAATGATTCAGCTACCTTCAGAGGCCCCGCCGCAGTTCAGCGGGCATGAGACCTTTCCCTTGCGTCAGCTATGGCTCCGCAAGGCCTATGACGCGGTGACACAGTTCGAAGAGCCCGCACCCCGGTCAGTCTTTGCGGACGAGGAGGCCATTGTTCGCTTCGGCGTCGGCAAGAACATGGCCATGTCCATCCGGTTTTGGGCCACCGCCTGCGGCATTATCGAGGACGATGGTGGGTATGTTCCGACACGCCTTGGCAATTTGCTCTTCAATAACAAGAACGGGCTCGATGCGTATTGCGAGCACACAGCCACCACATGGCTGATGCATTGGCAGGCCGCTAGCACTCACGAGAAGACCACGACGTGGTGGTTCCTGTTCAACCACGTCGTGCAGCAAGTCTTCGACCGCGAGTTCATCGTGAACTCGCTCACCGGGTTGGTGACAGAGCACAAGCTCCGCATCTCCATGGCCACACTGAAGCGTGACGTGGAGTGCTGCATTCGTAGCTATGTTCCGCGACTCGGCGGCGACTCTCCCGAAGAGATGAGCGAGCCGTTGCTCGGTGAACTCGGGCTCATTCAGCAGAACGCCAAGGGCGCGTTTGAGTTTCGTCGTGGATCGAAGCGATCCTTGCCTGACGGTATCTTTGCCTATGCGCTGTTGGACTATTGGGAGCGCATGCCGCATGCGGGGGCAGTCATGGCCTTCGACCGCGTGGCCTACGACTACGGCTCTCCTGGGCGAGTATTCAAACTCGATGAGAGCGCGGTAGCGGATAGATTGATGGCTCTTGAGGATTTGACCCGAGGTCAGATTCAATGGACTGAGCAGGCAGGCATTCGGCAGGTTACGAGAAAAGAATCGGCCCTAAAGAGTCTGACGGAATACAAATATAAGGTGCTCGAAAGTGCCTATGCGTAAGCAAACTCGACCTGCAGGCGCAGAGAAACTAATGTTGTTTGACGTCGTCACTATTTCTCGTCAGTTTCTCCGCTCTGTTCGCATCGACACTGACCTCGGACGAGAGGACGCTCTCTCCGGCTACGTCTGCCAAGGCACAGCAACGTCGTTGCTGGAGAGCATGGCCCGTCAGATCACGGAGACCCGGCAGCGGGCATTTACGTGGACTGGCCCGTACGGCGGGGGCAAGTCTTCGCTGGCACTGATGCTTTGCTCGCTGGTCGGCGCGCAGCCGAAGGTCCGCACCAAAGCCAAGCAGCTGCTCGCACTGCCCGAGGGCAGTCTCGTTCACAAGGCGTTCGAGGCGAAGGGGGACGGCTGGCTGGTAGTGCCGGTCGTCGGGAAGCGTGCCGACGTAGTCCAGGAGCTGAGCGTTGCCCTGGCGAAGGCCAAGGGCCTGCCTGCAAATCGCAAGAAGCAACCCGACGTCGTTGGTGAGCTTGTCGAAGCTGCTGAGCGTCATCCCCAAGGTGTCTTGGTCGTCATCGACGAACTGGGCAAGCTTCTTGAGGCATCCGCACAGGAAGGCGGGGACATCTATTTCTTCCAGGAGCTGGCTGAAGCGGCGAGCCGTTGTGCGGGCAAGCTCGTCATCGTTGGCATCCTGCATCAAGCCTTTGACGCCTATGCGTCGCGCCTCGGCAGGCAGTCACGTGATGAGTGGGCGAAAGTGCAAGGCCGCTTCGTGGACATCCCGCTCGTCGCCGCTGCCGACGAGGTTATCGAGCTGGTTGGTAAGGCCATCAACGTAGAGGACCCGCCCCCTCTTGGCGAGGCGTCGAAGTTCGCGGACAAGATTGCTAGCGCCATCCGAACTCGGCGTCCTGGTACTCCTGCCACGCTGGCGGCCTCTCTGCGAGCCTGCTGGCCGCTGCACCCCGTCACAGCAGCATTGTTGGGCCCCATCTCGCGCCGTCGATTTGGGCAGAACGAGCGCAGCACCTTCGGCTTCCTCGCATCGCGCGAGCCATTGGGTTTCGTCGAGTTCCTCAATGGCTACGAGGCGCAGTGGTTCACCATGTATGGCCCGGCGTTCTACTGGGACTACCTGCGCGCCAATCTGGAGCCAGCTATCGTCGCATCTCCAGACGGACATCGCTGGGCCCAATGCTGCGACGCGGTTGAGCGTGCTGAGGCGAAGGGCACGGACGTCCACGTCCAGCTGACCAAGACCATTGCGCTGATCGAGATGTTCCGCAACGGGTCAGGCCTGGTCGCGGAAGAGTCGGTCTTGGCGGTCTCGACCCCGAGCGTGGACGAGCTGCAGATTCGTAAGGCTCTCGAGGAGCTGGCCGAATGGAAGGTTCTCATTGAGCGCAAGCACCTTGGGGCCTGGGGCATCTTTGCCGGCTCAGACTTCGACATTGAAGGTGCGATCAACCTGGCTCGCGGCGAGATTGGCGAGCCAGACCTCGAGCACATCTCCACGCTCAGTGACCTTCAGCCTGTTCTGGCCAAACGCGCCTACCAGACCACCGGAACCATGCGGTGGTTCACGCGCGGCATCGTTCGTCTGGAAGACATCGAAAAGGTCGTCGAGAAGTTCGCGCTCAAGGGGGCTAGCGCGGGCGCCTTCCTCTTGTGCCTCCCTCCTCCGGGGCAGCCGGTCAAGTCGGCCGAGCACCGCGTGCGTTACGCCAGCAAGGACGCAGCCGTTGAGACGCTGCTGCTTGGCACGCCCAAGAACGCGGAGCGCATCATCGAGTTGAGCCTCGAGTTGGCGGCTTCTGAGCGCGTGATGAAAACCAGGCCGGAGCTGCACGGGGATTCTGTTGCGCGGCGGGAGGTTGTGGGCCGTATTGAGGCCGTACGTGCTTCGTTGGAAGAGGAACTTGCGGACGCTTTCGAACTCTCGAAGTGGTACAGCCATGGCACGGCCATCGAAACGAAAGGGAGCACCGTTCTTTCAGTCATCGCTTCCGACATGGTCGAGCTGGTCTACGACAAGGCTCCTCACATCTTCAGCGAGCTCATCAACCGAGAAGCCCCGTCTAGCAATTCGGTCAAGGCCCGCAAGGACCTGATGAATCGCATGGTGAGCCATGGCCATCTTCCTAGGCTGGGCTACGACGGGTACCCCGCCGACGCGGGGCTGTACTACACCGTGCTGAACGACCCGGGGCTGCATCGCGCCAGGGCGGGCGACAACTGGGACTTCGGTGAGCCGAACTTCAACAACCGGGGCAAGACCTACGAAGCCTTCTGGTGGAAGACTAGCGCCGACCTCCTTTCCGAAGGCAGGTCGCTCACTCTGAACGACCTCTATGCAGCTTGGGCGCGGCCCCCGTACGGCATCCGGTCAGGGGTCATGCCGGTGCTGTCGCTTGCGTTCTACCTCGCCAATCGGTCGTCGCTAGCGCTGTATGTCAACGGCGTTTTCACGCCTGATTTAACTGACGCCGTCGTCGATGAATGGACGCTGGACCCGAGCCGCATTCGCTTCCAACATGTCGAGGCCTCGAAGGACAAGGCCAAACTGGTTGAGGCCCTGGCAAAGACCGTCTCTGACCGGTCGAGTGCAGAGGTCGGCGCCGCGCCTTTGGACGTGGCACGCGGACTGGTCGGGCTTGTCGTTGGTCTTCCTGGCTGGACGAAGCGAACAACGACCGTGTCGTCGCGGGCGCAACAGGTTCGCGCGATGCTGCTCAAGGCGAGTGACCCGCTGCGCGTTCTGTTCTCGGATTTGCCGACATTGCTTGAGGCCCAAGACCCGGCGACCTTGAACTCACGCCTTCAGTCGGTGACCGATGAGCTGGCCGGTGCTTACCACAGCATGTTGGACGGTGTCCGCACTCACCTCCTCGACGCTCTCGACCACGCCGGGCGGCCGCTGGACGCTTTGCGCAAGCGAGCAACCACGGTGAAGGGTATGACGGGCGACTTTAAGTTGGACGCTTTCGCCACGCGGCTTGAGACTTACGACGAAGCCGATGAGACCGTCGAGTCGCTCATCAGCCTCGCTATCGACAAGCCGCAAGCAGCATGGGTCGACCGCGACATTGATGCCGCGATGGCAAAACTCGCCGAGTGGGCGGTAGATTTCCGCAAAGCGGAGACCATGGCCCCTCTCCGAGGCCGACCGTCCACGCGCCGGGTGATCGGCGTCGTCTTCGGCGCGAGCCACGGTCAGGACGCCACTGGCTTCGTCGACATCGCGGACACAGATACCCCGGCGATTGATCGCCTGGTGAAGCAGTTCCTGGCCGAAGCTCAGGGCGAACGCAAGGAGGTCATCCTGGCTGCCCTAGCGGAAGCCGGCGCCATGATGGTCAAACAGCAGGGGAAGGGGCACAAGAATGGCTGAACGTCACGTTCTGGGTCTGTCTGGTGGCAAGGACAGCGCGGCGCTGGCCGTGTACATGAGCCTGAACCATCCCGAGATTCCGCTGGAGTATTACTTCACCGACACCGGCAAAGAGCTGCCGGAGGTCTATGAGTTCCTTGGGAAGCTTGAAGGGTTCGTCGGCCGCAAGATTCACTACCTGAATCCCCACCGTGATTTCGACTTCTGGCTGAGGACCTACAACAACTACCTCCCGTCGCCGAAGACGCGTTGGTGCACGAGGAAATTGAAGCTCGAACCCTTCAAGATGTGGATTCGACCGTCCCTCGAGGCGGGCGACACCGTCTACAGCTACGTGGCCATTCGCGCCGACGAGGAGCACCGTGAGGGCATGGTCGCCCAGCACGAGAACCTCATCGTCAAGATGCCGTTCCGTGAGCACGGTATCGACAAGCCGGGGGTCTTTGAGCTTCTCGAAGGTTCAGGTCTTGGCCTGCCGAAGTATTACGACTGGCGGTCGCGCTCTGGTTGCACCTTCTGCTTCTTCCAGCAGAAGGTTGAATGGGTGCGTCTCAGGGAGAACCATCCGGAGGCCTTCGAAGCGGCCAAGGCTTACGAGAAGAACGCTCTTGAGCATGGGTCACCGTTCACCTGGAGCCAGGGCGAGCCGTTGACGGACCTTGAGCAGCCTGAACGAGTGGCCGAAATCATGGCCGATTTCGAGATTCGCAAACAGCGCGAGCTGGCTCGTCGCAAGCCCAATCCGCTCCGCGTCATTCCCATCGAGCCGATTGACATTGACGACCTGTACCTCGAAGACGAGGGCGGCGGTGCCTGCCTGGTTTGCCACAAATGAAGGGCCCGGTTGGACGATCCCTCACCTGGTCGGAGATTGACCTGGCACCTGAGTCGCCTGGGGTTTACGCTTGGTACTCCCGCCTCGTCATCTCGAAGGCGGACATCGACGCGGTCATTAACCGAGTCCGTGAGGCAAAGGAGCAAGGGGAAGCACAGGCGCGCGCTGAGGTTGAGGATGCGCTCGACCAGTTCATCTTCAGTCCGTACAGAGAGACCCCCTACCAGGTTGCGCTGCGGGGGCAACTGAAACCGAAGTTCAGCGGCGAGGTCATTCATGAGCCCAGTCGGTCCGAGTCACTTGTGGCGCGGCTGGCCGCTAACCCCGAGCGCTTCCGGACGGTCTCTGAAGTGCTGAAAACCGCTGCACCCTGGTTTACGGCTCCCCTCTACATCGGCATGGCCATCAACCTCCGCAGCCGATTGAAGCAGCATCGGAACAAGATCGTCGAACTGCGAGACTTGCAAGGGCACGGCTCCATCGACGACGCCGCAGAGGCCGGGTTTGCCAACCAGGTGGTTGCGCGGAACTTCGACCCGACCAACCTATTCGTTCATATCGCTGAGGTCAACGTGGACACCGGTGAGCACAACGACCTCGAGAACATTCTCAATCGAATCAACTACCCCATCTTCGGGAGGAACTGATATGGCAACGCTGATCGGAGGCGGCAAGAGCGCGCTCGACGTGCATCTGAATGGAACCATCGGCACGTTCCGGGTGAGTTCTGACGACGGCAAGTCGGCCGGGGTCGAGGTCCGATACCTCCTGACGCACGTGACCCTCTCTGAAAAGGCTGGTCAGGCTCAGCTGCTGAGCATGCTGGCTCCGGTCAGAGAGGTGTTTGACCTGAAGCAGCTTGGCTTCGACGAAATCATGCAGCGCGACATCGACGACGCTCGAGTCTCTCTGGAGCTGATCCCCTATCTGCTTGACACGTCCACGAGCGGCCTAATCAAGCTCTTCCCGCCCATCGTGGCCGTTGCGCTGCCGCTGAAGCCAAACAGTCGCGTTCCCGACACCAATTACCGCAAGGTTGAGCGCACGGAAGTTGATTCGCCGGAGCATGCAAGCATCAAGGATCACCGCATCACCGCCGGCGCGGTGGGCGAGGAGCAATTCGAGTTCTTCCAGCATTTCCGCAACGGTGCCCCACTGCCCGAAGGCGCACAGATGAGGTTGGCCCGCGACAACTGCACGTTGGCCATCGTTGACGGGCAGCATCGTGCAATGGCGCTCCTCGCGCTGTATCGCAACTTGACTGGTGGGTGGTCGGATGCCCGACGCAGCCCCTACGAGGGCTATTACAAGGTCTGGCCCGAGAAGGAAATCCGCTCCTACAACCTGAATGAACTGCAGCTTCCCGTCCTGATCTGCGCCTTCCCGCAGCTTGATGGGACGATGGCGCAGGACATCGACGTTGTGAGGGCTGCACGCCGGGTTTTCCTGACGCTCAACAAGACCGCGAAAAAGGTCTCTGACTCTCGGAACAAGCTGCTCAACGACCAGGACATCGTTGCCGAGTGCCTGCGGACGACGCTGTCTTACATCAAGGCTCTTGATGTCAAGGACGACACCGGCCTGCGCATCTGGAACGTCGAGCTCGACCAAGAGGGCGACCGCGTCAAGATCGTCAGCGATGCAGCCTTCAGCGGCGTCAGTCACCTGTATCACCTGACCGAGCAGTTGCTCATGAGCGGTCACGCGCGAGGTATCGAAGCTCGGGCCAAGGTGGGTGCTCCCCGCAAGCGATTGGATGAAGCGTACGAGCGACTGGGGCTCAAGGACGACCTGACATCCGACCAGCGGTCGGTGAACACCCGCACGAACTACTCCGACGAGATTGCGGACATCTTCAAGAAGCGGTGGGAGGCTTTGTATGTCCCAATCATCGACCGCGTTTTCGGCAAGCTGCATCCCTATGCTGCTTTCGCCCGCGCGACCATCAACCTGCGTCAAGAGCTCGTTGAAAGGCGAGACGCTGAGCTTGAAAAGATGCTGTTTGATGGGCAGGCTACCTCGCGTACGTTCGACGACTTCCGTGAAGGCCTGAACCGCCGATTCCAGGACAAGGAGCCGAACTGGACGACGCCTGAAATCAAGGAGACGCTCTCCCGCGTGAATGGGCTCATGGC
The DNA here is from genome assembly GCF_028462495.1 of Paucibacter sp. XJ19-41. Classification (NCBI taxonomy): domain Bacteria; kingdom Pseudomonadati; phylum Pseudomonadota; class Betaproteobacteria; order Burkholderiales; family Sphaerotilaceae; genus Roseateles; species Paucibacter sp. XJ19-41. Next base: position 18,946 of record NZ_JAQOWX010000044.1, on the reverse strand, counting down.
AAGCCGGAAGTCGACGGTCGAGACTATGAAGGCACACCGAGCGCAGTTCCTGCTGGACTCCATGTCTGGCGCGGCAAAGAAGCAGGTGATTGCCGAGGGGGTCGTTGCGAGGCCCGTACGGGATGCTATCGACCGCATGTTCGGCGACGTGTTTTCGACGGTCGCCTTCCAGACTGCGGTGGTGTGCACCTATGCCGAAGCCATCCAAATCGCGTTTGGCGGCGTGCAGCATTCCACGGCGGAGCTGCTGGACGAGTACATCGAGGCCATCAACGGCTTGCTGCGGCCGAAGAACATCAACGACCTGAAGGCGCTGATGCACACCTTCGAAGGTGAGTTGGTGGTGGACCCCGAGGTCAAGTTGACCCCCGGCGGGCCGACCTTCCGCCACGTCGTTTTGCCCGGCGAACTGCAGCCTGCGGAGTGGCCGAAATTTCGCTATCTCTTGCTGGAACTCTGGAAGCCCGCCGCTGCCGAACTAAAGGCTGTCGTCGATGGCGACCGGACTCGTGCTCGGTCAGCCGTGGCTCACTCGCTTTACCGTCGTCGGCTTGCCGCATATTGCCAGGACAACCGCGTCGACGAAGCAAGCCTCACGGCTGAAGTCAAGGCCGAAATCCTGGCTAAGGCAAAGGCGATGTACGAAGAGTTCCTCACGGCTATCGCCGGAAAGAAGGTCCCGTTGGACAAGTCGTTGTTCGAGCTGTCTTCGCCGAGCACCGACTCCTCGGCAGTTGATGCTGCCGAGGAGGACACATCAGCCGATGAGTAGATCGCCCCGTGGCGGGCACGTCACAACCCGGAAAGCAAGGGCTTCCCGCAGTAGGTGACGTTGCCCCTCGAAACCTCGGAGGCGCCCAACACACGGTGGAAGTGCGTCTGCAGCCAGCAATTAGGTTCAGGGCTGCCGCCGTTCAATGTCGACGCGCACGCGGTCGACAAACGTTTCGACCCGGTGATTCGTCGAGGCTGGGCTGGCTGTCAGTGATCGGCATATACCGGCCAGTCGAGGATCGGCCTATACCGGCCAGCCATGCCGCGAACTGCCGCCCACTGTCGAAGTCCTTGGCGTCGCCGATGCTGGCGACCAATGCGGTCGCAGTCAGGGGCCCGATCCCCGGTTGAGCCAAACCCTTTCGCCTATATGGACGTCGTGGGCACTTCAAGCTGGGCGAGTGCGCTTGTGGACTGGGTCAAAGCCCAAAGTCTACTGAGACATAACGAAGATGGTCGCCGGGGCGCAGCCCCACCGCCAGTTGGATTGACCAGAGCTTTTCTGGTCCTACTCGACGCGCAGGTTGCAGTCCCGTTCCCATTGGCGTTAACCGGGACTAAGCCGCGCCGCGCGTTGCGGCTGCGGGGGCTGTAGTATGGATGTATGGAATTAAACCACTCCCCGCCGCCGCCAGCAGGCTATGCCAGCTGGTTGGACTTTGCAGTCGAGACCTTCGACACGCGGGACCCGTTCCTCGACCTGGCGTTTGCAGGTGTGAACGCTGATCGCGAGGCGATGAGAGAGGCCGCACGAGCAGAGTTGAAGCAACTCCGCATGGCGGCAGCTGCAAGCCCGAAAGGCTAGTAGCGCGCGATTGCCGATTGATCCCGACGCTGTGAAGTGACCACTGCGCGATTCGACAATCGGTGCTGAGTTTTGCAGACATTCCCTTGCGTCCCAGGGCAGCACGGTGCGCTGCTACAAGGTTGACAGCTACGAGTGGCGCATATGCCGTCTGAGAGCAGCCGACGGCCGTGATGCAGCGGATGTGTTGCTGCCGTATCCGTACCGTACCGTACTGATGTACTCGGTACCAGAACGATACGAATGCATGCAAGCGCCCAACCCGCCAGCGTCTTTGTTGCAACTGAGGTTCATAGCCTCCCCTGAATCAGCCTTGCACGCACGCTGTCGACTAGGGTTTCGACCTGCACCTCGGCCGAGACTGGAGGGAGCGCGAACCACTTGACGTCCAAAGTCATTCGATCCGGCACATCACCAAGCTCGCCACCCATCGCGACCGCAACGCGCCGCATCACCCAATCGAGCTCATCCGCGGCGAGGTCCCACCCCTTCTTCGTAACGCCGGCCCGAAAACGTCGCAGGAACTCCTCTAGGCTCAGCTCTGCGTACTCGCTTCGCTTCCATATCGCGCGCTCGGTCAACTTCGTGACCAGGTCCCTGCAGGCGTCGTAGCGCACCCAAAGCTCTTGATCGGGCTTACCGTCGACGATGAACCGGCCTTCGATCTTGCGCGCGATGAGCTTGTTCTGTACGCCGCTGAGCGCGCCGCCGCATGGGCGCGGAAAGTCTGATGGGACGTTGTCGATGGCCCGCTTGTTCGATGTCATCTTGTCTTCGTTCCCTATCGTTTGGCGCTGCTGTCCGTGGTTGGTTGGGCATGCGCGAAAGCTGGGTGCAGGCGCCGCACTGCCTCAATCCTTCAATCGAGCCTTCGGCGGCACGACTGTCAGGGCTTGGTCTAGCAAACCATCCTCCAGCAATCGGCCCTCGGCCACTTCAGTCAGGCCATCGAGAGCGGCTTGGGCAAGCATCAATCGAGCGTGTTCGGTCAGCTCCGTGAGCTGATCTTGGGCTTCGCTGTTGGATGCCCCGTTGGTCGGTCGCGAGCTCATCACAGTGCCTCGTTGTTCTAGGGTCAAGAGTACGCGCCGCTTTCCAAGCGCGCCAGTAGGTCACTGACGGTCTGTGGCCCGTCCGAGCGGAGCAGGTAGTCGCCCGGGTTCATACCGCCCAACACTGGATGTGCGGTTTGCAGCCAGGAGCCCATCCATTTCGGCGCATTGAAACCCGCAGACTTGCCCGCACGGTCGACCATCTCCTGGGCCTGACCAATCAGCCGGGCCATCCACAGCAGGCGCAACCCCTGGTCCAACTCGAGCGCTTTGCCTGGCAGCGGCGTTAGCACATGTGCGAGTGGCAGTCCGATCCATTCGGCAATGACATCTGCAGACAGTTTCATCTCGTCAGCCAGGTGGCGCACCAGTCGCACGCGCAGACCGACTTTCGCGAGCAGCACCAGTTGGTCTGGCCCGACCAACCACCAGTCACGATACTGACCTTCGAAAATCGGAACGACCGCGGTGGGATAGCCGATGTCGTCAGAAGGTTGGTCCGGAGCATCTATCAACGGCAGGAACTGGCCTGACGAGGATTCGCAGAGTCGGCAATGGGTGGCGGCGTACGCATGCTCATCGTCCAGGCCGAGCAGGATAGTCGGGCTGACTACTTGATGGACGACCCTACAGGCGGGGCAGAGCGCGAGTTGCATGTGGTGGCCGGGGAGTGATGGCAATTGGGGCGTAGCGTGCACGCGGTTTGTGCGGCTCCCGGAAGTTGGATCAACTGTTCACAGTAGCCACGGCTGGGGTTTCTGGATTGGCGCCTTTCGTCCTCGCGTGTCTAAGCCCTCTGAAGAGCTTGTGTTCATTTGACTCAACCTGTGGTGAGCGATCCACTGGCTTGTGCCCGATTGAAGTGCAAATCAGCGTAAGCCCGGTCACCTGTGATGCCGGCACTGTTGGCGCGTCGGGGCAAAAGTCAATGTTCTGGTCGTCCCTGAAGACCGCCACGGCAGCGCCGCCCAGTTCTCCAACGAGAACTTCACTGATCCTGCGTATGACCCAACTCCCGTCGACGTCGGAGCAGCAATGAAGGGTCAGGAAGGTGTTGTTTTCGAAGGAAACACCAAGGGCGAACCCAAGGCCTGACGTTGCACAAATGGTTTGGATCAACGAGTAATCGCTTGCGCCGTTTCGGACGATGGCAGTGATAAACGGCTTGGTTGTCTGGGGCCACTGGTAAGCACTTGATGCAATCTCCGCGATGTAGTCGGAGCTAGTGATGCTGAGCATGTTGGCAATCTCCGTATGGGGAATCCGGCTGGGGGCGAGCACAACGAAAGGCAAGGCGAGTGTGTGAAGCTCCGCCCCTCCGCACCAGAGAGCTAGGCACCCCGCAGACATGGGCGGGATAGAGTCAATGCATATATGCTACCTTAAAGCGGCCTACTATAAAGCGGGCTATCTTAAAGCTGTCGACTGTTAAGCTGCATGCAGCCAGACTCGTATATGTGAAAACAAAACAATACGAGCCTGCTCGAAGTCGGCTTGCACGTAACTTGGTGCGAATTCGTGGCTCCATTGGGCTGAGCCAGGAGCAGCTAGCCGACAAGGCAGGGTTCCATAGGACCTACGTGGGGCACCTTGAGCAGCAAAAGCGCAATCCGTCGCTAGAGAACGTGGAAAAGCTTGCGCAGACCCTGGGCGTCGACGTTGTTGACTTGCTGAGCTAGTGCTGGCCCTGGTATTGGCTCTTTGGGAGCCATTGATACGGGTCAAGGGGCGTCTGGCGGTATGCGTGCGGCACTTGAATGCCGGCAGCCGGCGCGATGAAACTTTGCAGACACATGTATGTGTCGACGGGTTCTTCGATAGTCGCTAAGATGTTGTCGTGCAATGGATTTTTTGGCGCATCCTTGGAGCTATGCATGGATAGGCCCCAAGAGCAAGTATGAACGCCGGCAAGTCCACCGCGCTGCTGCAGGTGGCGCACAACTACGAGGAGCGCGGCCACCGCGTGCGCATCTTCACCTCGCAGGTGGATGACCGCTACGGGCGGGGTTTCGTGACCTCGCGGCTGGGGCCGCAGCGCGCGGCCGAGCTGTTCGGCGCCGAGACCGACTTCCTGGCCGAGAACGCGGCGCAGCCGGGCGTGGCCTGTCTGCTGGTCGATGAGGCGCAGTTCCTCGCCAAGGCCCAGGTCTGGGCCCTGCACGAGCTGGCCCATGTCCACAATGTGCCGGTGATCTGCTACGGCTTGCGGACCGATTTCCGCGGCGAGCTGTTCAGCGGTTCGGCGGCGCTGCTGGCGCTGGCCGACGAGATGGACGAGATGAAGACGATTTGCGACTGCGGTCGCAAGGCGACGATGAATGCGCGGCTCGACGCCGAGAACCGCCGCATCACCGAGGGCGCGCAGGTCGAGATCGGCGGCAACGCCCGCTACCGGGCGGTCTGCGGGCGCTGCTTCCGGCTGACGGCGTGAGCGCGGGGCTCAGCCCTTGCTGAGTTGCTCGTCCAGTTCCTTGCAGCTGGGCGCGCAGACCGGCTGCGACTTGCCGAGGAGCTTCTTGGATTTCAGCATCGCCCGAGGGCGGTGCTTGCCGCACAGAAAGCACGACATGGTGGCCGCGCCGAAGGAGGAGGTCGCCGCAAACGGCGAGCCCGGTGCTTTAGAGCGGTAACGCAGACCATCTGCTTCGATGGTCGTTTTAGTACTGTCCTTGGCCACGCTGGTCCTGGGTAGTAAGAGAAAGGAATGCTCGCGACGGCGGGCGGCAAGCCGCTATTTTCGTCGATCTGGCCGTCACGCCCTGAGGGCGCTATTTTCCATCATGTGCGGGCCCTCCGGTGAAGAGTCGGGAAAGCACGGTATCGGCGCGGTGGCGGCTGCCTAGAATCGCGCCGATGGCCGCCCCCGACGATGCTCCCGCCACGACCACCGGCCAGACCGCCAGCGACTGCCTGGCCCAGGCCCAGCGCCATCTGTCCGAGGGGCGTTTGCGCGAAGCCCAGGCCCTGGGGGAGCGCGCCCAGCAGCTGACCCGGCGCAGCGCCGATCTGCGCGGCGAGGCCGCCGCGGTGCTGCTGATGGCCCAGGCCGAGCTGATGGGCTCGAATGTGCGCCAGGCCTGGCGCAGCAGCCGCAGCGCCGCCCAGCTGTTCCGGCGCGCCGCCGACGAGGCCGGCGAAGCCCGCGCGCTGGCGCTCAACGCCAATGCCTGCAGCACCTTGGGCCATGGCGAGGAGGCCTTGGAGGTGGCGCTGCGCAGCACCGCGCTGGCCGATCGCAGCGGCGATCTGCGCCTGCGCGTGCTCAGCCACAACTATCTGGCCGTCGCGCTGATGTGGAACGCCGATTTCGACGCGGCCGATACCGCCTTCGAACGCACCTGTGCGCTCGCGGTGGGCCTGGGCGATGACCTTACCGCTCGCTGGCAGCCGCTGGGTAACCGCTGCACCAGCGAGCTGTTCCGACAGTTCGGCCGCCGCCATCTGCAGGGCGAGGCGATTTCGCTGGAGCGCTTGGAGCAGCTGCTGGAGCCGGCGCGTGCGCTCGGGCCGCTGCGCCAGGGCGCAATGCTCAACGGCGCATCGCCGGTGATCGCGATGTTGATCGCCGAGTGGCTGGAGGGTTTCGCGGCCTGCTGGTCGGGCCGGCTGGAGCCGGCACGGCGCCATCTGCAGCGCAGCTTCGAGCGGGTGCGCCAGCTGCGCTACTCGCCCTGGTTGCATGCCACCGTGATGTGGTTGCGCAGCGAGATCGCCTGGGCGGCCGGCCAGTGGGACGAGGCGAGCCAGGCGGCCAACGAGATGATTGCAATCGCCACCCTGGTCGAGAGCGAGAGCCTGGCGGTGCGCGGCCATGAGCTGGCCGCCCAGGTCTATGCGGCCCAGGGCCTGCACCATCAGGCGGTCGATGAGCTGATGGCGCTGCGCCGGCGCGAGCAGGCGATCCGCGCCGAGAGCCTGGCGCACCGCAAGCAGGTCTTGCAGGAGTCGCTGCTCCTCAGCTCCCGCTGAAGCGGGGTGCGCGCTTGGCCTGCCAGGCGGCGACGCCCTCGGCCAGGTCGGCCGAGGCATTGGCGCGCTCGATATCGGCGCGCAGCGCGTCGGCGTCGAGGCGGCCCTCGGCGATCGCGTTCAGATGTTGCTTCATGCCCAGCAGGGCCAGCGGCGCCATGCCGAGCAGGCGCTCGCACAGCGCGGCGCTGGCGGCGCTCAGGGCTGCGCCGTCGTCCAGCAGCTCGTCGAGAAAGCCGCAGTCATGCATGGCCTGGGCATCCAGGGTCTGGCCGGCCAGCAACACGCGCTTGGCGACCTGCAGGCCCAGACGCGAGACATAGCGCTGCAAGCCGCCGCGATAGAAATGCAGGCCCAGCCGCGCCGCCGGCACGAACATCTCGCTGCTGCGCACGCCCAGGCGGAAGTCGCAGGCCAGGGCCAGATCGGTGGCGCCGCCGTAGATGCCGCCCTGGATCGCAGCAATGGTGATCGGGCGGGCGGCCTCCCAGTCATTGCTGAGCGCCTCGAACAGCGCGCCGGCATCGACGCCGGGCACCGCAGCGATATTGAAGCCGCTGCAGAAGTGCGGGCCCTGGGCATCGAGCAGCAGCACGCGGATCGCCGGGTCGGCATTGATCTGGCGCAGCTGTTCGCGCAGGGTCTGCAGATCGATCAGCTCCAGCCGGTTCGCGACCTGGGGGCGGCGCAGCGTGATGCGGGCGAGGGGGCCATCGATCTTCAGCAGGGGGCTGTGGGCGGGCATGGTGAGGCTTTTCTGTTGCGGCTTCGGGAAGGCGCGAGTCTAGGGCGCTGATCGCCCGATGTCCCAGCATGGTGCTGGGGTAAGCACCAATCGCCCCGGCTTGGGGCCTTGTTTGCACGCGGCGCGGGCAGGACGCTGCCCACTTTTGACACAGTGGCCAGCGGGGTAAAAGCAATTTCGACCGACTGGTCGGACGAAAGTTTGCCATTTGTCAATGCGGCCTCGCACTAGGACTTCGCTAGGGGTTTTTGTTTAGAGTGCGCCGAGACAGCCCAGCCCGGGCGCAGGTGGTGTGTTGATGGACTTCACGATTGCAAGCATCCTGATGCTGGACGGAGTGACCAACGGGGCGATCTATGCGCTCCTTGCCTTGGCCACGGTGCTGGTTTTTGCGGTCACCCGCATCATCTTCATCCCGCAGGGCGAGTTCGTCGCCTACGGTGCGCTGACGATGGCCGGTCTGCAGCTGGGCCACACGCCCGGCACGATCTGGTTCCTATTGGCGATGGCGCTGGCGGTGGCGGTGCTGGACCTGGTGGCCGGCCTGCGTGCCGGCAAGCCGGCGGCCAAGCTGCTGCTGGCGGTGCTGCGCGCGGCGGCGCTGCCGGTGGCGATTGGGCTGTTCGCGCTGTGGGCCGCGCCGCAGAAACTGGCGCTGGGCTGGCAGGCGCTGCTGACNGCGGTGCTGGACCTGGTGGCCGGCCTGCGTGCCGGCAAGCCGGCGGCCAAGCTGCTGCTGGCGGTGCTGCGCGCGGCGGCGCTGCCGGTGGCGATTGGGCTGTTCGCGCTGTGGGCCGCGCCGCAGAAACTGGCGCTGGGCTGGCAGGCGCTGCTGACCCTGGCCATCGTGACGCCGATGGGCCCGCTGGTCTACCGCCTGGCCTACCAGTCGCTGGCCGATGCCTCGGTGCTGGTGCTGCTGATCGTCTCGGTGGGCGTGCACTTCGCGCTGACCGGCCTGGGCCTGGTGTTCTTCGGCCCCGAGGGCTCGACCAACCCGAGCTTCTGGGACGCCAGCTTCGATCTGGGCCCGCTGACGCTGTCGGGCCAGACCCTGATCATCATCATGAGCGCGGCCTCGCTGATCGTGCTGCTGTGGCTGTTCTTCGAGCACAGCCTCTACGGCAAGGCCTTGCGGGCCACTGCAGTGAACCGCCTGGGCGCGCGGCTGATGGGCATCTCCAGCACCAGCGCCGGCCAGCTGTCCTTTCTGATGGCGGCCTTCATCGGCGCGCTCTCCGGCCTCTTGATCAGCACGACGACGACGATCAACTACGACAGCGGCTTCTTGATCGGGCTGAAGGGCTTTGTCGCGGCGGTGTTTGCCGGCCTGGCCAGCTATCCGGCCGCCGCCGTCGGCGCGCTGCTGGTGGGCCTGCTGGAATCGTTCAGCTCCTTCTGGGCCAGCGCCTTCAAGGAGGTGATCGTGTTCACCTCCATCCTGCCGGTGCTGCTGTGGCGCTCGCTGCGCGACCCGCACAAAGACGAAGAATGAAGTGAGCACCATGATGCAAGCGCGCAAATTCCTCCCGCTGGCGGGCCTGGCCCTGCTGATCGTCCTGCCCCTGCTGCCGGTGCCCGAGTACTGGATCACGCAGATGAACTACATCGGCCTGTTCGCGCTGGTGGCGCTGGGCCTGGTGCTGCTGACCGGGGTCGGTGGACTGACCTCCTTCGGCCAGGCGGCCTTTGTCGGCCTGGGTGCCTACACGACGGCGGTGCTGAGCACCGGCTACGCCACCTCGCCCTGGCTGGCCCTGCTCGTGGCCCTGGGCGTCACGGTCGTCGTCGCTCTGGTGCTGGCCCTGCTGACCCTGCGCATGTCGGGCCACTACTTGCCGCTGGCGACGATTGCCTGGGCGCTGAGCCTGAACTACCTGATGGGGAATATGGAGTTCCTCGGCAAGTACGACGGCATCCAGGGCCTGCCGGCGCTGGAGCTGTTCGGCTGGAGCCTGCGCGAGGGCCGGGCGATCTATTTCCTGATCTGGGCCTTTGCGATCCTGGCCGCGCTGGCGGTGCGCAATCTGCTGGACTCGCGGCCCGGCCGCGCGATCCGCGCGCTCAATGGCGCGACGACGATGGCCGAAGCGATGGGCGTCTCGACCTTTCGCTACAAGGTCCAGATCTTTGTGATCGCGGCGCTGCTGGCCGCCGTCTCGGGCTGGCTGTTCGCGCATTTCCAGCGCACCGTGAATCCCAGCCCTTTCGCGCTGAAGATGGGCATCGAGTATCTGTTCATGGCCGTGGTCGGCGGGGTCGGCACGGTCTGGGGTGCTTTCATCGGCGCCGGCATCGTCAAGATCATCGAGGATCAGCTGAAGGAAGTGCTGCCGGCCCTGTTGGGCAGCAGCGGCAACTTCGAGATCATCGTGCTGGGCGTGGTGCTGGTGCTGATGCTGAAGTACGCGCCCAAGGGCTTGTGGCCCTATGTGACCGGCTTTGCCACGCGCTGGCTGCCGGCTGCCGAGCGCGAGCGCGACTGGGCCGACGCCGCCCCGCTGGCCGCGCGGCCCAAGCCGCAGTCCGGCGAGCTGCTGCTCGATGTCGACAAGGTACGCAAGCAGTTTGGCGGCCTGGTCGCCGTCAACGATGTGAGCTTCCAGATACGCGCCGGTGAGATCGTCGGCCTGATCGGCCCGAACGGTGCCGGCAAGTCCACCACCTTCAATCTGATCACCGGCGTGCTGTCGCTGACCAGCGGAGGCGTGAGCTTCCGGGGCCAGGCCATCGGCGGCCAGGCCTCGCGCGAGATCGCACGGCGCGGCATGTCGCGCACCTTCCAGCACGTCAAGATGATTGCCGACATGACGGTGCTGGAGAACGTCGCGCTGGGCGGCTATCTGCGCAGCAGCAGTGGCGCGGCGCGCGCGATGCTGCGTCTGGACCGCGACGAGGAGCGCCGCCTGTTCAAGGAGGCCGAGGCCCAGCTGAGCCGCATCGGCATGGCCGGCCAGATGCACGAGCTGGCCGGCAATCTGGCGCTGGGCCCGCAGCGCCTGATGGAGATCGCCCGCGCGCTGTGCACCGACCCGGCCCTGCTGCTGCTCGACGAGCCGGCCGCCGGCCTGCGCCATAAGGAAAAGCAGGCGCTGGGCGAGGTGCTGCGCCAGCTCAAACGCGAGGGCATGAGCATCCTGTTGGTGGAGCACGATATGGAGTTCGTGATGGGGCTGACCGATCGCATCGTCGTGATGGAGTTCGGCACCAAGCTGATCGAGGGCACGCCCGACGAGGTGCAGGCCAGCCCCGCAGTGCGCGCGGCGTATCTGGGAACGGAGCATTGAGATGGCCAACGATTTGCTGAACGTCACGAATCTACACGCCGGCTACGGCCGCGCAGAGGTGCTGAGCGGGCTGAACTTGCGCCTGCCGCAGGGTTCGGTCGTCACCGTGATCGGCCCCAACGGCGCCGGCAAGAGCACCACGCTGAACGCGCTGATGGGCGTGCTGCCCGCCAAGGGTCAGGTCTTGTTCGACGGCGAGGACATCTCGACGCTGGGCCTGGAGGAGCGAGTCATGAAGGGCCTGGCCCTGGTGCCGGAGAAGCGCGAGCTGTTCACGACGATGAGCGTCGAGGACAACCTGGTGCTGGGCGGCTTCCGCCCGATGCGCCTGGGTCAGCGCGATTGGCGCGAGGGCCTGGAGAAGGTGTTCGAGCTATTCCCGCGCCTGAAGGAGCGCCGCGCGCAACTGGCCGGCACCCTGTCGGGCGGCGAGCGCCAGATGCTGGCCGTAGGCCGTGCGCTGATGGCGAAACCCAAGGTGCTGATGCTGGACGAGCCCAGCCTCGGCCTCGCCCCGCTGATCGTCAAGGAGATCTTCCGCATCGTCGCGCGCCTGCGCGACACCGGCGTCTCCATCCTCTTGATCGAGCAGAATGCCCGCGCCGCGCTGGAAGTGGCGGACTACGGCTACGTGCTGGAAACCGGCGAGATCGGGCTGGAGGGCCCGGCATCCGAACTGGCGCGCGATCCGCGGGTCATTGAGACCTATTTGGGGGCGGCGAAGAAGGTGGGGTGAGCCGCAGGGTGTCTGTAAGTAAGGCGGGCTTCAGATGCGTGACTTGCCGCCGCATCTGGTTCATTAACCCGGCGCGTTCGGATACCCTCTAAGCCAATCGGCGAACTGCCCGGTTTCAGGCAGCAAGCCTTCGAGCTTTTCATCGATTAACTCGACTCTGTTGATCTTCGGCCTGCTCATTCCATGCTTCGCGACGGCTTGATCGGCTAGCAGTTTGCCGTGGAGCATTAGGTCCTCGCATAGCAGTCTCGAGGCGAAGATGCATGTGTCCACATACAGACATAGCGCCGTAATCGTCCCGTCGTAGCGGCCGTCCCGACCTTGCTCACCTGGGAGTCCGTGCAAGAAGGCTGCCAATTGAATCGAACGAAACTGTCCTTGTCTGATCTCCTCAAGGAGGTCATTTCTTCCAGCAATTGAATCATCCAAGAGTTTGCTGTACTCGGCTAGCATCATCATCGCCCCGAGTGGACGCCCCGTGACGCTCAGTTGATTGATGAAAAGGTTCTGCAGGGAACTGCTTGAAAGTTTGAGGGGCAGAATTAGCGAAAGATTCGGCACGAGTCTGTGCTTCAGGTCTGGTTGATGCTGCCGTGCGCGGAAGAAAAGTTCCAATTGCTCGCGCTCAGTTTTGTGGCTGTCTGCGAGCGGTTTGATGTGTTGCTTCTTCGTGCTGGCAAAGCTGTTGACAAAACTGCTTGCCATCGCGATCGCGACATTCGTGCTGCGGATCTCGGCCAGCAGTTCTCTCCTCGATACTGCCTTTTCTGCCTCCCGATGAGCCAACCAGGAGCCGCCAAGAGCACCGGCCGCGCCGATCAAGGCGCCGAGCAAGGTTCCAAAGGCGTTGTTGCCAAACAAGTCAGAAACTGGCTTCCAATTCTGCCCACCATCCGTCACAGCAACTAGCATCGCAAACAGAATGACGGCTAACCAGAAGAGGTAGCGGCCCATTCGCTCCGTCATTCGCGGGGGCCTGTCGTCGCAATCACGCACCGGCATTCTTCCTCGATCAAATGCGGCAAGTAGGCCTCGCTCAGTGTGAAGCTGCCTTCGAGCCGGGCCGCTAACTCAGCATTCATGCTTCGACCTCCTCCTTTAACAGTACGGCCAGTTCGGGCGGGAGCCGGTACTGCTTTCGGTGTTTATCTCTCATTGCGTCATTCTGGCATTGCGCGTCTCGTCGGTATAGTGACGTGGTGTCACTAAGCATTAGCTGGCCGCCGTTGGGTACATGTTTAGAAGCCGAGGCATGACCCCGGAGCTTGGAGCTACCTCATGTGCTGGACTTTGACTGACTGGGCCAACATGGCGACCATCATCGGAGCATTGGCGATTCCGATCGCTGCACTTGCCCTGTGGGTGCCACTGCATCAGCAAACGAAACTTACTCGTGTCGCGAATGCGCAGGCGCTCACCGAGTTGGCGGCTTCTCTAAACTTGCAGCTAATTCAGGACGCGGCCGTTGCATCCCTCTGGGTTGAGGGGCCAGAAAAGTTTGACGATTACTCCAAGCTTGACCAGTTTCGGTACACGTCGCTGTTGATTTGGTGGTTGCTTCTCCATGAGAACGTGTTCATACAGAAGGAGAGCAAGCTCCTTGACGACATGACTTACCAAGCATGGCAAGCTGATTTACGCAAGTTCATCGCGGAGCATCATCTGTGGAGACACTGGGCATCCCTTAAGAAAAACCTACATCCAGACTTCGCGCTGTATGTAGAGGGGTACATGTCCGCCGGGGCGCCCACATTGCCGCATGGAAGTTCTTCCCTCAAGATCTGACCCCTGAGCTTTCAGATCAAGCGTCGCCACGCAGCCGCCAACGCGCCACGGCCCGCAAGAACAGATGGGCCGCCACAAAGCTCACCGCGATACCCAGCGCGTAGGCGCTCACGGCCAGTCCACCACCGGCCTGATCGGGGCGCAGGAAGGGGTAGGGGTACCAGCCGGTGGCCGAGCCGCGCAGCATCACATAGCTCAGATAGAGGGCCGGGAACAGCAGCGTCACACCCAGCGATCTCGCGCTGACCGCCAGGCCGTGGTCGGCGGCCGGTGGCCGCAGCCACCAGTCCAGCAGCATTGCGCAAGGCATCAGCGTGTGCAGCACGAAGTTGATCCAGGGCCGCAAGGCGCCCAGGTCCACGTCGCGCAGCAGCACGGCGAACACCAGACCCACCACCAGCATATTGGCGATGGAGCGGGCGCGCAGCCCTTGCCAGCCCGGCCGTGTCGCCAGGCGGCCGCCGTTCAGCAACTCGTCCAGCGCCAGCACCAGCAGCACGCTGGCCGCCAGCAGATTGGACAGATTGGTGAAGTAGCTGAAGAAGTTGACCGGGTCCATGCCCAGGGTCAGGCCGATGCGCAACTGCCAGGCGATGGCACCCAGCGTGAGCAGCGCCAGGCCCAGGCGCAGCAGCCCCAGCGGCTTCGACGGGCTGAGGTCGGGCTTGCGGCTTGGTGCTTGCATCGGCTGCTCCAGGTACGGTCACTGCATGGATAGGCACGCCGAGATGGTAGCGGGCGTGTTCCGATTGCTGCGCGTGGCAAGATCGAAGGCGGCCTAAACTGAGTGCCCTGTTCTTGCTGGAGACCCATGATGGAATTGATCGGCATGCTGGACTCGCCCTATGTGCGGCGGGTCGCCATTTCGCTGCAGTTGTTGGGCCTGCCGTTCACGCATCGCTCGATCTCGGTGTTTCGCGGCTTCGCGGAATTCAGTGCCATCAATCCGGTGGTCAAGGCGCCCAGCCTGGTGTGCGATGAAGGCACGGTGTTGATGGATTCCAGCCTGATCCTCGACTACGCCGAGGCCATGGCCGCTCCGGGGCTTAGCCTGATGCCCGCCGAGCTGGCCGCACGCCGCCATGCGCTGCGCCTGATCGGCCTGGCGCTGGCGGGCTGCGAGAAGACCGTGCAGATCGTCTACGAGCGTGCGTTGCGTCCGAGCGAGAAGCAGCACGCGCCCTGGGTCGAGCGCATCCAGGCTCAGGCTCGGGCCGCCTATGGCGCGCTGGAGGCCGAACTGGCCCGCCAGCCGCTGCCCGCACCCGCCTCGGCGATGAATCAAGCCGGGCTGACCACGGCCGGGGGCTGGCACTTCACCCGCGAGCTGGTGCCCGAGCTGGCGCCGGCGGCGGACTTCCCCGTGTTGACAGCCTATTCGGCGGCGGCCGAACGGCTGCCCGTGTTCATTGCCGCGCCGCACGGGGAGGCGACCTATCGGGGCTGAGGGGGCGACACGCCCGGACCGTTATCGATTCCGTTGGGTGGCGGGCGCTTCGTTCAGCCAGTTCTGGGCTGTCTTGAAAAACGCCAATATGCTGCCATCTGAGCCTTGTCAGGGCGACGACTCGCCGCCCAGCCCTACGAGGTCCCATCCATGGCCATCGCCACAAGCCGTATCGAGAACCTGATCGCGATGACGCAGCTGCTGGAGCGCGTCGACGCCAACCCCGCCCTGGTCGGCGCCGCGCAGTACCGCAAGCTGGTGCAGACCGTGCAGGCGCTGATAGACGCCGATGATCTGCCGGGCGACGCCCTGCTCGCGGTGCTGCGCGCCAGCCCGGCGGCGGCCCAGCTGTACGAGAACCTGCATTACGAGCGCTCAGGCCTGTCGCAGTCGCCGCTGGAGCTGGCGATAGCCTCGGAGCTGAGTGCCCGTCGGCTGCTGAGCCGGCTGCAACAACACAGCCGCGACGCTCAGCAGGGCTTGGTGCCACCCTCGAACATGGCCTGAGCCCGCTGCCGGACCTGCTCCGGCGTCGGATCCTCGATGTGGGTGGAGATCATCCACTGGTGGCCGAAGGGGTCGGTGATGCTGCCGCTGCGGTCGCCCCAGAACTGGTCGGCCACCGGCATGATCAGGGTGGCGCCGGCCGCGATGGCGCGCGCCACCGCCGCATCGACATCGGGCACATAGGCCACCACGCTGCTGCCGGTGCCGCCCACCGACAGGGGGCTCAGCGCCTGGTACTCGGGCCGCTCCTCGGTCAGCATGAAGCGCGCCGGGCCGACGCTCAGCTCGGCATGCATGGGCTTGCCGTCCGGCGCGTCGAGCCGGAACACCACGCTGGCACCGAGCACCTGCTGGTAGAAGCCGATCGCGTCGGCCGCTCCGCGTATCACCAGATAGGGAATCGCGCCGCGCGACTCGGGCACCGGCTCGACCGCTGCCAGCTCCGCGCGCAGCCGGTCTTCCTGCGCGCGCAGCTCCGGCGTGTACTCGGCGCCGAAATCCTCGGCCTCGAAGATCTGGCGCAGCTCGATCTCGCTGTTCTCGCCCATCGGCGTGGGGCAGCGCTTGGCCCATTCGATGGCTTCCTCGCGCGACTTGACCTGCCAGATCCAGAAGCCGGCGACCAGCTCCTTGGTCTCGGCGAACGGCCCGTCGATCACCGAGCGCTCCGTGCCCGAGAAACGCACCCGTGCGCCCTTGCTGCTGGGGTGCAGGCCCTCGCCGGACAGCAGCACGCCGGCCTTGACCAGCGCTTCGTTGAAATTGCCCATCTCGGTCAGCAGCTGCTCGCTGGGCATCTGGCCGGCTTCGCTGTTCTTGTCGGCCTTGATCAAAACCATGAATCGCATCTCGTCTCTCCTTGAGGTGGTGGTTGGCTACATTCCCACGACGAGGCAAGGCTAGACAATTCGACATGCCGTCCCAAAAGTTTTTGAAAGAAAACGCTTCAGGCCGAGGCCAGTAGCACCGGCCAGCGGGCGCTGATGTGCTGGCCATCGAACACCAGCAGGTCGCCGAACTGCAGCAGCACGGCCTCGCTCTGCTGCGGGCGCAGGAACACCTGGTCGTCGGGCCGCAGCGCGACCCGCTCGGACGCCACCATCACCTGCTGGTTGCTCGAGTGGCCGTACAGCCCGCTGGGCTGCAGCCCCGGCGGCGAGACCGGCCGGGCCAGCCAGTGCCCGCCATGGATGGCCAGCGCGCGGGCTTGGTTCGGGTCCCAGGCCCGCGCCAGCCGCGACAGCCATGTCGCGCCCTCGGGCAGGCGGAACTGCGGCCAGCTCTTCAGCACCGGGGTTGCGATGAAGGCGGCCGGCCGCAGATCGGCCAGCAGCGGCTTCTCGAAATCCAGCGGCAGCAGCGCGGCCGAGCCGACCGCCACCTCGTTGGCCACGCCCTTGCCGTCGTGCAGGCGGAAGGTCGGCGAGCCGGCGGTGTTGAGCGTCAGCCGCTCGCGCCGCTGCGGGCCCAGCGCGGCGTTGGCGGTGTCCATCGCCGCGCGGTAGCGGCGCTGTGCCTCGTCCCAGGCGGTGGCACGCATGCCCAGCGCATCGGGCAGGGCCGCGACATGGGCGTCATAGCCCATGAAGCCGCTCCAGCGCAGCGCGCCGGCCTTGAGACTGGCCAGCGCGGCACCGAGCTCGCCCCGGTCCTCGAAACCGCCACGGTGCAGACCGACATCGATCTCCAGATTGATCTTCAGCGCCTGGCCGCCGCGCTGCTCGGACAGCTGGCGGTACTGGGCCAGGCGCTGCGGCGTGTCGACCAGCCACTCGATGCCGGAGCCGAGCTCGGCCGGCAGGTCCTGCAGCACCGCGGCAGCGGCCGCCACAGGCAGCGGCTTGCCCATCAGCACCTGGGCCTGCGGCCTGGCCTGCAGCAGCTGCAGCAGCTGGGCGGCGTTGAACACCATCACCCGTTCGCTGTTCCAGGCGCGCGCCAGCTCGTCCATCAAGGGCAGGCTGGGCAGGCTTTTCAGCACGGCGCGCAGCGCCATGCCGGTTTGGGCATGGGCGCCGATCGCGGCCAGATTGGCGCGCAGCCGCGGCAGGTCGATCACCAGGCTGGCCTGGGCGATGCCGGCCTCGCGCAGCGCCGCACTGAGGCGCTGGAAGTAGTCGTCGTGCGGGCCGCCCTGCTCGGCGGGCCGGGCCAGCCAGGCGGCTGCGGGCAGCGCGAGCGCGGTGCCCAGCAGCAGGCGGCGTTTCTTGCTAGCCATGCGAGCCTCCGAGCAGCAAGTGCTTCAGATGCGGATTCAGCAGGCGGCCCTGCGGGTCAAGGCCGGCGCGCAGGCGCTGGAAGTCGCCGAAGCGCGGGTACATGGCCTGCAGCTCGGCGCGGCCCAGGTCGTGCAGCTTGCCCCAGTGCGGCCGGCCGGCGTGGCGGCGGAACACCGGGCCCAGCTCGCCGACCAGATAGTCATGGGCCTCGCCCTGCAGCGCATGGCAGGCGATCGAACAGCTGTCGCGCTGATGGAAGGGGCTGAGCCAGGCGCCATCATCGCGGCCGCGGATGTAGCGGAATTCGATGGGGAAGAAGACCTCGTTGCGCCGCTCCAGCGTCTGCACGATCTCGCGCAGGCAGGCGATGCCGGCGGCACGCGGCACGTGGTACTCGCTTTCGTTGAAGCGGGTCGGCCGCACCGTGCTGAGCTGGCGCCAGGACCAGTTCAGCGAGCGCTCGGGCGCGGCCTGGGCGATCAGCTTGGCGGCGGTCCAGCGGCGCAGCTCGGGCCAGCGGCCCAGCCAGTCGCGCAGGCGGCGCAGATCGCGCAGCACGTCCTCGTCGGCCGAGGGCGGCGCATAGGGCTCGCCGGCCGCCACCTCGGCATGGGTGATGGCCGCGCTGTGGCCGGTGAAGGGCAGCACATAGAGCTCGAAATGCCGGTGCGTGCGGGCCAGCTCGGGCGCGCGCTCCAGCAAGGCCTCGGTCGGCTCCAGCCACACATGGCGCTGCAGCAGAAAGCGCGGTCGCACGGCCAGCGTGTACTCGGTGATCACGCCCAGGGCGCCCAGCGACACCTGGGCCGCGGCCAGCAGCTCGGGGTTCTTGTCGCGGCTGCACTCGAGGATTTCGCCGGCTGGCGTGACCAGGCGCAGGCCCTGCACCTGGGCGTGCAGGGCCGGCAGCTCGGCGCCGGTGCCGTGGGTGGCGGTGGCCAGCGCGCCGGCCAGGGTCTGCACATCAATATCGGGCTGGTTGTGCAGGGCCAGGCCCATGCCGTCGAGCGCGCGAGCCAGCTGGCCGATGCGGGTGCCGGCCCGCACCCGCAGCGTCTGCGCGGCCTTGTCGAGCGCGACGATGCCGCTGAGCTTGTCCAGCGACACCAGGCTGCCATCGGTGGGCACCAGGGGCGTGAAGGAATGGCCGGCGCCGACGCAGCGCAGCGCGCCGCTGCTGCGGGCCAGGGCCCCGGCCAGCTCGGCCTCGTCGGCCGGCATCAGCCACTGGCTGGGCTGGCAGCGCGCGCTGCCGGACCAGTTCTGCCAGGGGCGGGCGCCGCTCGCCTGGGCCTGTGCCGTCGTCGGCAGCAGACCGCCGCCCAGCGCGGCTGCCGCGCTCAGCTTCAACCAGTCACGTCGTTGCTTCATTGGGGCTTTGCTTTCGTACTCATGAATTCAATCAGCGCGCGCAGGTCGGCGTCGCTGCAGTCGGCGCACAGGCCCATCGCCGGCATGCCGCCCAGGCCCTGGCGGCTGCTCAGCAGCAGCGCTTCCATGCCCTTGGCCAGGCGCGGTGCCCAGGCTTGCGCGTCGCCGGTCAGCGGCGCGCCGCTATGGGCCCGGCCATGGCAGGCCAGGCAGGAGCGCTCGTAGACGGCGGCCAGGCGCGCCTCGGCC
>NZ_JAQOWX010000043.1:0-41425 GCF_028462495.1 Paucibacter sp. XJ19-41 | reverse complement strand
GCATCGGCGCCCGCGCCCGCGCCCGTGGTTGCGGCTGCGCCGGCCGCAAGCCCCGTCGCTGCCAAGCCGGCCCCCACACCGGTTCCGCCCCCTGCGGCCGAAGCCGAAGGCCCGGGTCTGATGGCCGAGCTGATGGAGAGCCCCTTGGTGCTGCCGATCGCCGGCGTGCTGGTGCTCTTGCTGGGCGGGCTGGGTCTGATGCGCATGCGCGGCAAGGGCAGCAAGCCCAAGGCCGACACTGGCTTCCATGAAAGCCGGCTGCAGCCCGATTCCTTCTTCGGCAATACCGGCGGCCAGCGCGTCGACACCCGCGACGCCAACGGCCCGGCATCCTCGATGAGCTACTCGCTGAGCCAGCTTGATGCCATCGGTGATGTCGATCCGGTTGCCGAGGCCGATGTCTATCTGGCCTATGGCCGTGACCTGCAGGCCGAGGAGATTCTCAAGGAAGCGCTGCGCTCCAACCCGGAGCGGTTGGCGATCCGGCTCAAGCTGCTGGAGGTTTATGCCAAGCGCCGCGACACCAAGGGCTTCGAGCAACTGGCCGTGCAGCTCTATGCCGAGACCCAGGGCCAGGGTGAGGACTGGGCCAAGGCCCAGGAGCTGGGCCGCCAGATCGATGCCGACAATCCGCTGTACCAGCCGGGTGGCTCGCCCGAGCTGCTGCCCGACGACGGCAGCCATGAGCGCCATCCCGAGCCGATGAATGCCAGCACGCTGCCGCAGACGGCCCAGCACAGCATGCTGGGCGGCGCCGCCCTGATGGCCACCGAGCCGCTGGGCCGCGCCCGCGACGCCGGTCCGCCCAGCGGTCTGGATCTGGACCTCGACCTGGACCTGGGCTCGCCGCCCTCGGTCTCGCCGTTTGCGATGGATGCGACGCAAGCCCTGGCCACCACGGTGGAGCAGGCGCCGCTGGCGATGGACTTCGATCTCGACGGCCCGCCGACGACGCAGCCCGGCGAGATCGAGCCCAAGGAACTGGCCTTCGATCTGGGCAATCTGGATCTGCCGCCGGAGGTCACCCAGGCCGCCACGCTGCAGTCCGAGTTGCCCGACGAGCCCCAGTCGCTGGACTTCGATCTCTCGTCCATCGATCTGGACCTGCCCGAGCCTGCCCGCAAGCAGGAGGCGATCCCGACTGCCTCCGCCGAAGCCATGGATGGCGGTCTGCCGGCCGAGTTCGAGAGCATCTTGCAGGACGATGCCCCGAGCGATCCGCTGTCCCAGGCCTTCGATGCGCTGGACGACGATGGCGGTGACCCGCTGCAGCGCCAGCTGGAGCTGGCCGACGAGTTCCGCCAGATCGGCGATACCGAAGGCGCACGCGATGTGCTGCAGGAACTGCTGGCCCGGGCCAGCGGTCCGCTGCGCGANGAGTTCCGCCAGATCGGCGATACCGAAGGCGCACGCGATGTGCTGCAGGAACTGCTGGCCCGGGCCAGCGGTCCGCTGCGCGACAAGGCGCAAGCCATGCTCAACGAGCTGCGCTGAGTCCGCAGCAGGCACAATCCGAGGCGCCCGGCCTGGCCGGGCGCCTTTTCTTTTGCTGGAGCAGGAATGACAACAAGGGTGGCGCTGGGTGTCAGCTACCGCGGCCGCGGCTACAAGGGCTGGCAAAGCCAGCCGGGCGGGGGCACGGTGCAGGATGAGCTGGAAAAAGCCCTGGCCCAGTTTGCCGCGCATCCGATCCGCACGATCTGCGCCGGCCGCACCGATGCCGGCGTGCACGGACTCAACCAGGTCGTGCATTTCGATGCCCAGGTGGAGCGCGACCCGTTCTCGTGGATACGCGGCACGAACCGCTATCTGCCCCCCGATATCGCGATCCAGTGGTGCGCCTTTCCCGGCGCCGATTTCCATGCCCGCAACCATGCGCGCGGCCGTCGCTATGCCTATCTGCTGCTGGAGTCGGCGGTGCGGCCGGCGATCGAGAGCGGCTCGGTGGGCTGGGTGTTCCGGCCGCTGGATGGCGACGCGATGCGCGCGGCCGTCGAGGTGCTGCTGGGCGAGCACGACTTCAGCTCCTTCCGCTCGGTGGACTGCCAGGCCAAGTCACCGATCAAGACTTTGCGCGCGATCCAGATCAGCAAGCGCGGCGCCTACTGGCGCTTCGAGTTCGATGCCTCGGCCTTTTTGCACCATATGGTGCGCAACATCATGGGCTGTCTGCTGGCCATCGGCAGCGGCACGCGCTCAGTGGAATGGCTGGCCGGGGTGCTGGCCGCGCGTGACCGCAAGGTGGCGGCGCCGACCTTTGCCCCCGACGGCCTGTACTTCATCGGCCCGTACTACGATGCCGAGCTGCAACTCCCCGAGCATGTGGCGGCGCTGGACTGGCTGCCCTGAGTGAAACAAAGCGCATGAGCCGAACCCGTATCAAGATCTGCGGCCTGACCCGCGAGGCCGATGTCGACGCTGCCGTCCAGGCCGGTGCCGATGCCATCGGCTTTGTGTTCTACGACAAGAGCCCGCGCTATGTGACGCCAGCGCGCGCGGCCGAGCTGGCGCGGCGCCTGCCGCCCTTCGTGACACCGGTGGGGCTGTTCGTCAACGCCAGCGACGAGCAGCTGGCGGCCGGCCTGGCCGCGCTGCCGAATATGCTCTTGCAATTCCATGGCGACGAGAGCCCGCAGGACTGCGAGCGGGCAGGGCGGCCCTGGCTGCGGGCCGCGCGCATGAACCCCGGCTTCGATTTGCTAGACTTCGCCTATCACTATTCAGGTGCCCAGGCCATTCTGCTCGACGCGCATGTCGACGGCTATGGCGGCGGTGGAAAGGTTTTCGATTGGTCACTCATTCCAAGAAACGTGCCCTCTCCAGTCGTTTTGTCTGGTGGGTTGCATGCCGGAAATGTGCTGACCGGCGTTCTTCAGGTGCGGCCCTGGGCCGTTGACGTGAGTTCCGGCGTCGAGCAGGCCAAGGGCCTGAAGGACGCCGCCCTGATCCAGCAGTTCTGTGCCGAGGTCCGCGAAGCGGATCGGCGCATCGAACAGCAGCAAACCTGAAGAGAACAAGCCATGCAAAGCTATGACCAACCCGATGCCCGCGGGCATTTCGGGCCCTACGGCGGCCGCTTCGTCGCCGAGACCCTGGTTCACGCGCTCGATGAGCTGAACGAGGCCTATGCACACTACAGCAAGGACCCGGAGTTCATCCGCGAGTACAAGCATGAACTGGCCCATTTCGTCGGCCGCCCCAGCCCAATCTATTACGCCGACCGTCTGAGCCGCGAACTGGGCGGCGCCCAGATCTACCTGAAGCGCGAGGACTTAAACCATACCGGCGCGCACAAGGTCAATAACACCATCGGCCAGGCGCTGCTGGCCAAGCGCATGGGCAAGAAGCGCGTGATCGCCGAAACCGGCGCCGGCCAGCACGGCGTGGCCACCGCGACCATCTGTGCCCGCTACGGCATGGAGTGCGTGGTCTATATGGGCAGCGAGGACGTCAAGCGCCAGTCGCCCAATGTCTACCGGATGAATCTGCTGGGCGCGCGGGTGGTGCCGGTCGAGTCCGGTTCCAAGACCCTGAAGGATGCGCTCAACGAGGCGATGCGCGACTGGGTCACCAATATCGAGTCGACCTTCTACATCATCGGCACCGTGGCCGGCCCGCATCCTTATCCGATGATGGTGCGCGACTTCCAGCGCGTCATCGGCGATGAGTGCCTGACCCAGATGCCCGAGATGATCGGCCACCAGCCGGATGCGGTGATCGCCTGCGTCGGCGGCGGCTCGAACGCCATCGGCATTTTCTACCCCTATATCCCCTATGAGGGCGTGCGCCTGATCGGCGTCGAGGCGGCGGGCGAGGGCGTGGACAGTGGCAAGCATGCGGCGACCTTGAGCGCAGGCAGCCCCGGCGTGCTGCATGGCAACCGCACCTATCTGCTGCAGGACGCGAACGGCCAGATCACCGAAACCCACTCGATCTCGGCCGGCCTGGACTATCCGGGTGTCGGCCCCGAGCATGCCTATCTGAAGGACATCGGCCGGGCCGAATATGTCGGCATCACCGACAAGGAGGCGCTGCAGGCCTTTCACCGCCTGTGCCGCACCGAGGGCATCATCCCGGCGCTGGAATCCAGCCACGCGCTGGCCTATGCGATGAAACTGGCGCCGACCCTGTCGCCGGACAAGACCTTGCTGGTGAACCTGTCCGGCCGTGGCGACAAGGACATCGGCACCGTCGCCGACCTGTCCGGGGCGGAGTACTTTGACCGCCCCTCGATGGCCGGCCACAGCGTGAAGGGAGGTACGCAATGAGCCGCATCGCCACCACTTTCGCGCGCTTGCAAGCCGAGGCCCGCAAGGCGCTGATCCCCTTTGTCACCGCCGGCGATCCCTTTCCCGATGCGACGGTCGAGCTGATGCTGGCTCTTGGCCAGGCCGGTGCCGACGTGATCGAGCTGGGCGTGCCGTTCTCCGACCCGATGGCCGACGGCCCGGTGATCCAGCGCGCCGGCGAGCGGGCGCTCAAGCACGGCATCGGCCTACCCCAGGTGCTGGACTATGTGCGCGGCTTCCGCGTGCACAACAACAGCACGCCGGTGGTGCTGATGGGCTATGCCAATCCGGTCGAGCGCTATGGCGTCGAGCGTTTCGTCGCCGATGCCAAGGCCGCAGGCGTGGACGGCGTCTTGATCGTCGACTACCCGCCCGAGGAATGCGAGGTCTTCGCGGCCGCGCTGCGCGCGCAAGACCTGGACCCGATTTTCCTGCTGGCGCCGACCTCGACCGAAGAGCGCATGGCCCGCATCGGCCAGCTGGCCAGCGGCTATGTCTACTACGTCTCGCTGAAGGGCGTGACCGGGGCCGGCCATCTGAACACGGCGGCTGTGGCCGAGATGATTCCGCGCATCCGCCGCCATGTGACGGTGCCGGTGGGCGTGGGTTTCGGCATCCGCGACGGCGCCACCGCGCGGGCCGTGGCCGACCATTCCGATGCGGTCGTGATCGGTTCACGCCTGGTCGAGTTGCTGGAGGTCCAGCCGCGCGATAATGTCGCCGCAACCGGCGCCCAGTTCATCCGGGATATCCGCCAGGCGCTCGACGCGCCCCACTGATTGATAAAGGAGCCTGCAACCATGAGTTGGCTTGAGAAACTTCTGCCGCCCAAGATGCAGCAGACCGACCCGAACGAGCGCCGCACGGTGCCCGAGGGGCTGTGGATCAAGTGCCCGTCCTGCGAGACGGTGCTCTACAAGACCGATCTGGAGCAGAACGTCAATGTCTGCCCCAAGTGCAGCCATCACCACCGCATCGGCGCGCGTGCGCGCCTGAACGCCTTTCTCGACGGCGAAGGCCGCTACGAGGTGGGCCAGGAGGTGCTGCCGGTCGACGCGCTGAAGTTCAAGGACAGCAAGAAGTATCCCGACCGGCTCAAGGAAGCGCTGGAGAACACCGGCGAGACCGATGCGCTGATCGTGATGGGCGGCGCGGTGATGAGCGTGCCGGTGGTCGCGGCCTGCTTCGAGTTCGACTTCATGGGAGGCTCGATGGGCTCGGTGGTCGGCGAGCGATTTGCGCGCGGCGTCGAGACGGCGATCGAGCAGAAGACCCCCTTCATCTGCTTCACCGCGACCGGCGGCGCCCGGATGCAGGAGGGTTTGCTGAGCCTGATGCAGATGGCCAAGAGCAATGCGGCGCTGACCCGCCTGGCCAAGGCCAAATTGCCCTATATCAGCGTGCTGACCGATCCGACGATGGGCGGGGTGTCGGCCAGCTTCGCCTTCGTCGGCGATATCGTGATTGCCGAGCCCAAGGCCTTGATCGGCTTTGCCGGCCCGCGCGTGATCGAGAACACGGTGCGCGAGAAGCTGCCGCCGGGTTTCCAGCGCGCCGAGTTCCTGATGGAAAAGGGCGCGGTGGACATGATCGTCGACCGCCGCGAGCTGCGCGAGACCATTGCGCGCCAGCTGGCGATGCTGCAGCGGCAGAGCACCGACGCGGTGGCCTGAGCGCCGTCAATCCCTGTAGACGCAGCGGCCAGGCTGGACAGCCTGGCCGTCTTCATTTGGACATGGCATGAAGAAGAATCTGGACGACTGGCTGGCCCACTGCGAGCGACTGCACCCCAAGGAGATCGACATGACGCTCGCGCGCGTGCAGCGCCTGCGCGAGACCATGGGGCTGAAGTTCGAGGCGCCGGTCGTGATGGTGGCCGGCACCAATGGCAAGGGCTCGACCTGCGCGATGCTGGAATCGATTGCCTTGCAAGCCGGCTATCGGGTCGGGCTCTATATCAAACCGCATCTGGTGCATTTCCAGGAGCGCTGCCGCGTGGCCGGTGCGCCGGTCGAGGCCGACTCCCTGCTGCCGCATTTCGAGGCTGTCGAGCAGGCGCGCGGTGATCTGGCGCTGACCTATTTCGAGTTCACGACCCTGGCCATCATGAGCCGGCTGGCGGCCGAGCCGCTGGATCTGGTGATTCTGGAAGTGGGTCTGGGCGGACGGCTGGACGCCGTCAACTGCATCGATGCCGATTGCAGCGTGATCACCAGCATCGATCTGGACCACACCGAGTATCTGGGCCCCGACCGCGAGTCGGTCGGGCATGAGAAGGCGCACATCATGCGAGCCGGCCGGCCCGTGGTGGTCAGCGATCCGGTGCCGCCGGCCTCGCTGGCGGCCTATGCGAGCAAGATCGGCGCCGATCTGCTCCAGCTGGGGCAGGACTTCAGCTACAGCGGCGACCGCCAGCAATGGCAGTGGGTGGGCCGCGAGCGCCGCTTCAGCGGCCTGGCCTATCCCTCGCTGCGCGGCGTCAACCAGCTGCTGAACGCGGCCGGCGTGCTGGCGGTGTTCGAGGCCTTGTACGAGCGGCTGCCGATCAGCGCGCAGGCGGTGCGCACCGGCCTGGCCCTGGTCGAGCTGCCGGGGCGTTTCCAGGTGGTGCCGGGCCAGCCGGCCCTGGTGCTGGATGTCGCGCACAACCCGCACGCGGTGGCGGCGCTGGCGCAGAACCTCGATCAGATGGGCTTCTTCCCCTGCACCCGCGTGGTGTTCGGCGCGATGGCCGACAAGGATCTGGCCCAGATCATCGGGCGCATCTCGCACCTGGTCGATGTCTGGCATTTCACCGACCTTGACCTCCCGCGTGCGGCCAAGGCCGAGGCCCTGGCGGCGCAGTTCGAGTCCCTGCGCGCCGCCGGCGCCATCAAGACCCCGGCCGCCGTGACCGTGCAGCGGCATGCGGACCCCATGCAAGCCCTGAACGCAGCGGCGGCCGAGTCCGACCCCGCTGATAGAATTCTGGTCTTCGGTTCCTTCTTCACCGTGGGCGGCGTGCTCAAGCATGGTGTCCCACGATTGGTCGCCGGCAAGCCACCCACTGGCGCCTGAGCACTCTCTCCAACACGCACTGTCCGACTCTCCAGCTCATGGGTTTGCTGTCTTTTTTCAAACGCTCGCCCGATCAAGCCGCGGCAAAACCGGTCTCGGACACTGTGGTGCAGCAGCTGCGGGTCAGGGCACGCCGCCGCCTGATTGGCGCGGCCCTGCTGGTGGGCGTTGGCGTGATCGGCTTCCCGCTGATCTTCGAGACCCAGCCGCGTCCCATCCCGGTCGATCTGCCGATCGACATTCCGCGCAAGGAAGCGACGCCGGCCGTGGTGATCCCGCCGGCCTTGCCCGCGTCCCTGCCGGCCGTGGCCGAAGCGCCGCTGGCCCAGGCGCCGCTGGCTCAGGCGCCGACTGAAGCTCCGGCGGTGGTCACCGAGCCCAAGCCCGAGCCGGTGGAACGAGGCATCGAAAAGCCCGCAGACAAGCCCAAGCCGCTGGAGAAGCCGGTCGACAAGAAACCCGTCGAGCTGGCGCAGCCGAAGACGCAGGAGTCGGCCCGTGTGCAGGCCTTGCTGGAAGGCAAACCGGTCGAGAAGAAGGCTGACAGCAAGTCCGAAGGCCGTTTCATCGTCCAGGTCGGTGCCTATGCCGATGGCAAGGCCGCCCAGGAGGCGCGCATGAAGGTCGAGCGCATGGGCTTGAAGACGTATACGCAGGCCGTGGACACGGCGGACGGCAAACGCATCCGGGTTCGGGTCGGCCCCTTCGGCAGCCGCGAGGAGGCCGACAAGGTGGCGGCCAAGGTGCGCGGCGGCGGCTTGTCGACGGCCGTGCTGACG
The DNA here is from genome assembly GCF_028462495.1 of Paucibacter sp. XJ19-41. NCBI lineage: Bacteria > Pseudomonadati > Pseudomonadota > Betaproteobacteria > Burkholderiales > Sphaerotilaceae > Roseateles > Paucibacter sp. XJ19-41. Next base: position 33,300 of record NZ_JAQOWX010000043.1, on the reverse strand, counting down.
CTTTGATGCACCATGGGCTGGGTCGATCTGGTACTGCTGGGTGTTCTGGCCGTCTCGGTGCTGCTGGGCCTGTGGCGCGGGCTGGTCTTCGAAGTCCTGTCTATCCTGGGTTGGGTGGTGGCCTATTTCGCCTGCCCCTATGTCGCCCCTTTCATTGCGAACTGGCTGCCGCAGGACAAGCTGGCGCCGAATTTATTGCATGCGCTGAGCCTGGTGCTGGCCTTCATGCTGATACTGCTGCTGTGGGGCCTGTCGGCGCGGCTGCTGCGGGCGCTGATCCACGCAACGCCGCTGAGCATTATCGACCGGGTGCTGGGCGGGGGCTTTGGTGTGCTGCGCGGCGTGCTGATCGGCCTGCTGGCGGTGGTGCTGGTCAGCATGACGCCGGCCGTGCGTTCCGGGCCCTGGCAGGAATCTCAGGTGGCGCCCTGGCTGCAGGCCGCCTTGCATCTATTGACGCCGGTGCTGCCGGCCGAAGTGCTCAAGTTCATCCCGGTCTGAGCCGCGGCTTCAGATCTTTCACGACAAGGAAGTAGTCCCATGTGTGGCATCGTCGGAGTGATTTCTCGCTCGCCGGTCAATCAGCTGATTTATGACGCCTTGCTGCTGCTGCAGCACCGCGGCCAGGACGCTGCCGGCATCGTCACCATGCAAGGCAATAAGTGCTTCATGCACAAGGCGCGCGGCATGGTGCGTGATGTGTTCCGCACCCGCAATATGCGGGCGCTGCCGGGCTCCATCGGCCTGGGCCAGGTGCGCTACCCGACCGCCGGCAATGCCTATAGCGAGGAAGAGGCTCAGCCCTTCTATGTCAACGCGCCTTTCGGCCTGGTGCTGGTGCACAACGGCAATCTGACCAATGCGCATGCGCTGAAGAAGGAGCTGTTCGACATCGACCGCCGCCATATCAACACCGAGAGCGACACCGAGGTGCTGATCAACGTCGTCGCCCACGAGCTGGAGCTGGCCGCGCGCGATCTGCCGGTGACGCCCGAGGAGGTGTTCAAGGCGGTGCGGGCGGTGCACAAGCGCATCAAGGGCTCCTACGCGGTGATCGCGCTGATCGCCGGCCATGGCCTGCTGGCCTTCCGCGACCCTTACGGCATCCGCCCGCTGTGCTTCGGCCAGGCGGCCGACGGCGAGATCATGGTGGCCAGCGAGAGCGTCGCGCTGGAGGGTACCGGCCATCAGCTGATCCGCGATGTGGCGCCCGGCGAGGCGATCTTCATCGACATGAACGGCCAGATGCACACGCAGCAGTGCGCCGACAGCCCGACCCTGAACCCCTGCATGTTCGAGTTCGTCTATCTGGCGCGCCCGGACTCGGTGATGGACGGCATCTCGGTCTACCAGGCCCGGCTGAATATGGGTGAGACCCTGGCCCAGCGTCTGATCTCGACGATGCCACCCAGCGATATCGATGTCGTGATCCCGATTCCCGAGTCGAGCCGGCCCTCGGCGATGCAGCTGGCGCACCGCATCGGCAAGCCCTATCGCGAGGGCTTCGTGAAGAACCGCTATGTCGGCCGCACCTTCATCATGCCGGGGCAGGGCGCGCGCAAGAAGTCGGTGCGCCAGAAACTCAATGCGATCGGCCTGGAGTTCAAGAACCGCAATGTGCTGCTGGTCGATGATTCCATCGTGCGCGGCACCACCTCCAAGGAAATCGTCCAGATGGCCCGCGAGGCCGGCGCCCGCAAGGTCTATCTGGCCTCGGCCGCGCCGCCGGTGCGCTACCCGAATGTCTACGGCATCGACATGCCCACCAGCGAAGAGCTGATCGCGCACAACCGCTCGATCGAGGAAATCCGCCAGTACATCGGCGCCGATGCGCTGATCTACCAGGACGTCGATGCGATGAAGCGCGTGGTCGCAGCGCTGCGCCCGGGCTTGAACGGCTTCGAGGCCTCCTGCTTCGACGGCAGCTACATCACCGGCGATGTCTCGGCCGAAGACTTCGCGACGATGCAGCAGCAGCGCAAGTCGCAGGGCGAGGAAGAGGATGGCCCGGCCCGCACCCGGCTGGCCCTGCAAAGCGGCACGGAGCAGGGCTGAGTGCCGGCTCCCGAAGACCATGAATACCTGATCTCGCCATGACACAAACCCGCACCCCTGTCCGCACCCGCATTGCCCCATCGCCGACCGGCTTTCTGCACCTGGGCACCGCTCGTACGGCGCTGTTCTCCTGGGCCTATGCCCGCCACCACGGTGGCCAGTTCGTGCTGCGCATCGAGGACACGGATGTCGCGCGCTCGACCCAGGACTCGGTCGACCAGATCCTTGCCGCGATGCAGTGGCTGGGGCTGGAATACGACGAGGGTCCGATCTACCAGATGCAGCGCCTGGCGCGCTACAACGAGGTGATCGAGCAGATGATCGCCGCCGGTACCGCCTACCGCTGCTACTGCACGCCCCAAGAGCTGGATGCGATGAAGGCAGGCCAGGAAGCGCGCGGCGAGAAGCGCCGCTATGACGGCACCTGGCGGCCGGAAGCCGGCAAGGTGCTGCCCGCCGTTCCCGAGGGCGTCAAGCCGGTCGTGCGTTTCAAGAACCCGATCGGCGGCGATGTGACTTGGGATGATTTGTGCAAGGGCCCGATCACGATCAACAACCGCGAGATCGACGACCTGATCATCCTGCGCACCGATGGCGTGCCGACCTACAACTTCGCCGTGGTCATCGACGACTGGGACATGAAGATCAGCCATGTGTTCCGTGGCGACGAGCATGTCAACAACACGCCCTGGCAGATCAATATCTTCAACGCACTGGGGGCGCCGCTGCCGGCCTTCGGCCATGTGCCGGTGATCCTCGGCGACGATGGCCAGAAGCTGAGCAAGCGCCGCGGTGCGGTCAGCGTCACCGCCTACGAAGAGAACGGCTATCTGCCCGAGGCGATGCTGAACTACCTGTCGCGCCTGGGCTGGAGCCACGGCGATGACGAGTTGTTCTCGCGCGAACAGCTGGTCAGCTGGTTCGACGGTTCGCATCTCTCCAAGAGCCCGGCGCAGTGGGACCCGGCCAAGCTGGAGTGGGTCAACAGCCAGTACATCAAGCAGGCCGATGACGCGCGCCTGTCGGCGCTCGTCGCGGCGCAGCTGGCCAAGCGCGGCGTCACGGCCGATCTCGGCCGGCTGCCGGCCATGTGCGCGCTGTTCAAGGATCGCTGCGCGACCACGGTGGCGCTGGCCGATTGGCTGGCCATGTATTTCGCGCCGGTGCAGCCCAGCGCCGAGGATCTGGCCGCCCATGTCAGCGAGGCGGTGAAGCCCGCGCTCGCAACGCTGGCCGACAAGCTCGCCGCCACCGACTGGAACAAGGCCGGCATCCAGGCCGCGATCAAGGAAACCATCACGGCCCACGGCCTGAAGATGCCGCAACTGGCGATACCGCTGCGGGTGCTGGTGTGTGGTCGTGCACAAACTCCGTCGGTCGACGCGGTGCTGGAACTGTTCGATAAAGAAAATGTGGTCGAACGCTTGCGCTGCGCATAAAAATCGTTCTATACTCTATGTCTCGCTTGAACAGCGCGATACACAAAGAACGGCAGACAGCAACGAGTAATCGAAGCGGCTTGCATGATCTGAGGGGGTATAGCTCAGCTGGGAGAGCGCTTGCATGGCATGCAAGAGGTCAGCGGTTCGATCCCGCTTACCTCCACCACATGTTCAGGTTTCTGGGGAGGTGGTTGGCGCGCAGATCAAGGATGAGGAAGTAGAAGTCAGAAGGTTTAGTCCCCTTCGTCTCGAGGCCTAGGACACCACCCTTTCACGGTGACTACAGGGGTTCGAATCCCCTAGGGGACGCCAAGTTTGATAAACTTGATAATTGCTGCGATATATAATGTATACTGCAGCAGTTGTGAAATTATCCCACTGCGGAGTGGTAGTTCAGTTGGTTAGAATACCGGCCTGTCACGCCGGGGGTCGCGGGTTCGAGTCCCGTCCACTCCGCCAAGGTTTGCCCGATTCGCATCGGTAAGCGGCCATTCAGTTGGCCGCTTGTATTTTGAGAGAAATTACTGCTTGAGCAGCGTGTAGCCCGGAATTTTTGGGGGGTATAGCTCAGCTGGGAGAGCGCTTGCATGGCATGCAAGAGGTCAGCGGTTCGATCCCGCTTACCTCCACCAAGTCACCTCAGGGTGTCGGTGGCGCGCGGCTCGGGCAGCGAAGTAGAAGAAGTAAATAGAAGGTTTAGTCCCCTTCGTCTAGAGGCCTAGGACACCACCCTTTCACGGTGACTACAGGGGTTCGAATCCCCTAGGGGACGCCAAGTTTGATAAGGCTTGGTAGTTTTGGAAGCGCATGCTTCGAGAAACTACAGAACTTATCTGATATTCGCAAGAGTATCTGGAGTGGTAGTTCAGTTGGTTAGAATACCGGCCTGTCACGCCGGGGGTCGCGGGTTCGAGTCCCGTCCACTCCGCCAACATTTGAAACCCTGGAAGCGCAAGCCTCCAGGGTTTTTTCTTGTGCGCCGAGACATATCAAATGTTTGCAGAGACATCATCCCTGCAAACTTGATTGCGGCCGCAGTATCAGAAGGCCATTTGCCCGCGAATCAAACCGACGGCCAGACCTTCCAATGCAAAACTCTCATCGCCGGCCGCGACCAAGATGGGTTCGAAGTCGGGGTTCTCGGCCAGCAACTCGATGCCGCCGCTGCGGCTGCGTTTGAAGCGCTTGACGGTGACCTCATCACCCAGCCGTGCGACGACGATCTGCCCATTCTTGGCTTCGCTGGCCTTTTGCACCGCCAGCAGATCGCCGTCCATGATGCCGATGTCCTTCATGCTCATGCCGCGCACCTTCAGCAGGAAATCGGGTCGGCGCGCGAACATGCCGCTCTCGACCGTGTAGCTCTGCTCGATATGCTCCTGCGCGAGGATGGGATGGCCGGCCGCGACGCGCCCGACCAGGGGCAGGGTGAGTTGCGACAGATTCGGAATCGGCAGCGAGAACTGGAAGTCCTCACGGGCGCGGCGCTCCTGATGCATGGCTTTCAAGGTGTCCGACTTCAGCCGGATGCCGCGCGACGTGCCGCCGACCAGTTCGATCACGCCCTTGCGCGCCAAGGCCTGCAGATGCTCCTCGGCCGCATTGGCCGAGCGGAAACCCAACTCGTTGGCGATCTCGGCGCGGGTCGGAGGGGCTCCGGTCTGCTCGATGGCCTGGCGCACCAAGTCAAGGATCTGCTGCTGGCGTGCCGTCAATTTGACGGTGGAAACACTGGGGCTGATATCGTCCATGCTGGGCTCGCAGACATCTGGGAAAGATGCGCCTGAGTATATATCCAGTAACTGTTCATTCATCCAGGAAGTGACCGTGGTCAGCAAGAACAAGCCTTTTATCGTGATCCTGGGCACCGGCGGCACGATTGCCGGCCAGGCCCGCACGGCGTCCGACAACGTCGGCTACACCGCCGCCCAGCTGGGCGTGGACGATCTGGTGTCGGCCGTGCCGCCGCTGGCGCAGCAGGCGCTGGAGGCCGAGCAAGTGGCCCAGCTCGACAGCAAGGACATGGACTTCGCGACCTGGCAGCGGCTGGCCGAGCGAGTGGCCCACCATCTGGCGCGCGAGGAGGTGGCCGGGGTCGTTATCACCCATGGCACCGATACCTTGGAAGAGACGGCTTATTTCCTGCACCGCGTGTTGGCGCCGCGCAAGCCGGTGGTGTTGACCGCCGCGATGCGACCGGCGACGGCCTTGCAGACCGATGGGCCGCAAAATCTGCTCGATGCCGTCAGCGTTGCCAGCGATGAACGTGCGCAAGGGGTGCTCACCGTCTTCGCGGGTGCTGTTCATGGGCCCGAGCAGATCCGCAAGGTGCACAGCTACAAGGTCGATGCCTTTGCTTCCAGCGATGGGGGCCTGGTCGCCGTCGTGGAGGAGGGCGTGCTGCGCCCCTTGGGTGCCTGGCCGGCAGCGGAGGGCGCCGTCGGCCTGGCGCGTATCGGCAAACCCGCTGCGGCCTGGCCGCGCGTGCAGATCGTGCTGAACCATGTCGGCGCCGACGGCGCGCTCGTGCAGGCCTTGCTGGCCCAGGGGGTCGACGGTCTGGTGGTAGCTGGCACCGGCAATGGCACGCTGTCGCTGTCGCTGGAGCAGGCCCTGCGCAGCGCCCAGCAGCAGGGCGTCAGGATCCTGCGCAGCAGCCGCTGCGATGCCGGTCCGGTCACGTCCTCGGCTGCGGCCCTGCCCAGCGCCGGCGCGCTGAGCCCGGTCAAGGCGCGTATCGAACTCTTGCTCGAATTGCTGGCCTGAAACGACAACAGGGGCCGCAGCCCCTGTCTGGCTCGGCCAAGGTCCTTAGACGATGGTCAGGCTCACATCGATATTGCCGCGCGTGGCATTCGAGTAAGGGCAGACCTGGTGGGCGGCGGCCACCAGGGTTTCGGCCTGACTGCGCTCCAGACCCGGCAGGCTGATCTTCATCGCGACCTGGATGCCGAAGCCGGCGGGAATCGGGCCGATGCCCACTTCCGAGGTGATGGACACATCGGCCGGCACGGCGATCTTGATCTTGCCGGCGACGGCCTTCATCGCGCCGATGAAGCAGGCCGAATAACCGGCGGCGAACATCTGCTCGGGGTTGGTGCCCGAGCCGCCGGCGCCGCCCAGTTCCTTGGGTGTACTCAGCGTGACGCTCAGAGCGCCGTCGGACGAGGAGGCCTTGCCTTCACGGCCGCCGGTGGCGGTGGCGGTGGCGGTGTAGAGAACTTTGTCGAGTGCCATGGTGCTTCTTCCTATCAGGAGTGGTGGGTGGGCGAAGAAAGGTCGGCGCTGGAGAGCTGCTTGCGCAGCTCATGCAGGCGCCGGGTCAGGGAGACGAGTTCATCCAGCGAGCAGGCGCTGGCGCAGGCGAGCTGGGGCGGAATGTTCAGGGCCTGCGCCTTCAGCGCGCGGCCGGCATCGCTGAGGAAAATGTCGACGCGGCGCTCGTCGTCCTGCGCGCGGCGGCGGGTGATCAGTGCGCCGGCCTCCAGGCGTTTGAGCAAGGGCGTCCGGGTGCCGGAGTCCAGCGAGAGGCGCTGGCCCAGGGTGGAAACGCTGATGCCGTCCGCCTCCCAAAGCACCAACATCACCAGGTACTGAGGGTAGGTCAGGCCCATGGGCTCCAGCAGCGGCTTGTAGAGCTTGGTCATGGCCAGCGAGCTGGCGTACAGCGCAAAGCACAGCTGCTGGTCCAGCTGCAGCCATTGCTCGGCCTGGCTCGGTGCTGCGGTGGTCTGGTTGCGTGGCATGGGTGATAATGTATTCCGCAATTAAATTGCACACAACTTAAATGGTTATTCAAGCTAGGGGGACGAGATGACGATGTTGGCGAACCTGCTGGTGGCCCTGGTGGCCGCCCTGCATCTGTATTTTCTGGTGCTGGAGATGTTCTTCTGGACCAAGCCGCTGGGCCGCAAGGTCTTCAGACTGACACCCGAGTTCGCCGAGGCGAGCAAGACCCTGGCCGCCAACCAGGGCCTCTACAACGGCTTTTTGAGTGCGGGCCTGCTCTGGGGCCTGGCGGCCGGCAACACAGCGAACCAGCTCTTCTTCCTGGGCTGCGTCGTGGCTGCGGGCGTCTACGGCGCCGCTACCGTCGGCAAGAAAATCCTGTTCGTGCAGGCCTTGCCGGCGGCGCTGGCAATCGCGGCCGTGCTGGCCGCGCGCTGAGAGGGGAGAAGACTCAGGCGGCGGCCTGAATCGCGTCGACCTGGGCGCTGAGCTCCAGCCAGCGCAGCTCGGCGGCCTCCAACTCATCATGGATGGCTTTCAGCCGTTTGCCGAGCTCGGCGATCTGGGCCGGCGTGGTGCTGCCGGCCGCCAGCTGGGCTTCCAGCGCCGTGCGCTCATCGGCCAGCTTGTTGAGCTTGGCGTCGATGCCTTCCATTTCCTTGCGCATCGGTTTGGTCTGCTCGGCCAGGCGTTGGCGGGCCTGGCCGCTGGCCTTGCGGTCCTCGCGCGGTGCAATACTTGCGCTGGCAGGGGCCGCCGCGACCACCGGCGCCGGCGCTGAGACAGCGGCGGCGGCGGGCAGCTTGGCGGCCTTCTTGGCCGCTTCCTTGGCAGCCTTTGCGGCCTCCTTGGATTGGTCCAGCAGCCATTTCTGGTAGTCGTCCAGATCACCGTCGAACGGGCCGACCACGCCCTTGCTGACCAGCCAGAACTCATCGCAGACCTCGCGCAGCAGTGCGCGGTCATGGCTGACCAGCATCACCGTGCCCTCGAACTCGTTGAGTGCCATCGACAGCGCTTCGCGAGTGTTCAGGTCCAGATGGTTGGTCGGCTCATCCAGCAGCAAGAGGTTGGGGCGCTGCCAGACCAGCATGGCCAGCACCAGCCGCGCCTTCTCGCCGCCCGAGAGGCTACCGACCTGCTGGTTGACCATCTCGCCGACAAAGCGGAACTGGCCCAGGAAGTCGCGCAGCTCCTGCTCGCGCGCGCTCGGGCTGACCTCCTTGGCCAAGCGCACCATATGCGACAGCGGCCCCTCTTCGGGTCGCAGCACGTCCATTTCCTGCTGGGCAAAGTAGCCGATCGATAGGCCCTTACCCTCGGTGATCTTGCCGCCCATCGCGCGCTGCATGCGGGCCACCGTTTTCACCACGGTGGACTTGCCCTGGCCGTTGGCGCCCAGGATGCCGATGCGCTGGCCGGCCAGCACCGAGCGGTTGATGCCGCGCACGATGATGTTCTCGACGCCGTCGACCTCGTAGCCGCAGGCCACCTCGTCGAACATCAGCATCGGATTGGGCAGACTGACCGGCTCGCGGAACTCGAAGCTGAAATCGGCCGAGGCCAGCACCGGCGCCAGCTTCTCCATGCGCTCCAGCGCCTTAACCCGGCTTTGCGCCTGCTTGGCCTTGCTGGCCTTGGCCTTGAAGCGGTCGATGAACTTCTGCAGGTGGGCGATGCGGTCCTGCTGCTTGCCGAATGCGGCCTGCTGCAAGACCATGCGCTCGGCCCGCATCGACTCGAAGGCCGTGTAGTTGCCGCCGTAGCGCATCAGCTTGGCCTCGTCCAGATGCAGGGTCACCTTGGTGATCGCATCGAGGAACTCGCGGTCATGGCTGATGATGATCAGCGTGCCTTCATAGCGCTGCAGCCAGGCCTCCAGCCAGACCAGGGCGTCCAGGTCCAGGTGGTTGGTCGGCTCGTCCAGCAGCATCAGATCGGCAGGGCACATCAGCGCCCGAGCCAGCTGCAAACGCATGCGCCAGCCGCCCGAGAAGCTGTTGACCGGCGCGTCGACCTGCTCGCCCTTGAAGCCCAGGCCCATCAGCAGCGCTTGCGCGCGCGGTTTCGCATCGAAGGCACCGGCATCCATCAACAGCGCATGGGCATCAGCCATCGCGTGGCCGTCCTCGGCCGCCTCCGCATCGGCCAGCGCCTGGCGCGCCGCCATCAGGCGGATGTCGCCTTCCAGCACATAGTCGGTGGCCGGCATCTCGGTCTCGGGCATGTTCTGCGCGACCTCGCCAACGGCCCATTGGCGCGGAATGTCGACCTCGCCCTTGTCGCTTTGCAGGCGGTCGGTCAGCAGCGCAAACAGGCTGGACTTGCCGGCGCCGTTGCGGCCGACCAGGCCGATCTTCTCGCCCGGTTGCAAGGTGACGCTGGCGTCATCGAGAACGATCTTGGTGCCGCGACGCAGCGTGATATTGCGCAGCGTGATCATGATGCGGCCAGGCCCTGGGTCAATCCTTCTTGGGTAATCAACAACACTTGCTCTTCTCCGGCCGATGTCTCCATCCAGGCCACTTCCAGCTGCGGGAATGCCGCCTCAAAAAACTCGCGCTCATTGCCGATCTCCAGCACCAGCACGCCGTGCTCGCTCAGATGGCCGGGCGCGTCGGCCAGCAGCTGACGCACAAAGTCCATGCCGTCGGCACCACCCGCCAGCGCCAGCGCGGGCTCGGCACGGTATTCGGCGGGCAGCTTGGCCATAGAGGCGCTGTTGACGTAAGGCGGGTTGCACAGAATCAGGTCGTAGCGGCCATCGGCCGGTTTCAAGCCATCGCCCTGCAACAATCGGATGCGCTCCTGCAGGCCATGCTTGTCGACATTGATGCGGGCAACTTCCAGTGCCTCAGCGCTCAGGTCGATCGCATCGACGCTCACCTCCGGCCAGGCCAGCGCGGCCAGCACGGCCAGGCTGCCGTTGCCGGTGCACAGGTCCAGCACCCGCGTCGTCTGCTCCGACAACCAGGCATCGATGCTGGCATCGGCGATCAGCTCGGCGATGAAGCTGCGCGGCACGATGGCACGCTCGTCCACATAGAAGGGCACGCCCTGCAGCCAGGCTTCCCGGGTCAAGTAGGCGGCCGGCCGGCGGCTGGCGATGCGCTCGGCCACCAGGGCGTCGATCTCGGCGAGCTGTGCCGGGCTCAGCGCCTGTTCGGCATGCGCGTCGAGCGCATCCAGCGGCAGCGCGAGGCGCCACAGCACCAGCCAGGCGGCTTCATCAAAGGCATTGTTCGTGCCATGCCCAAAAGAAACGCCCGCCTCGGTCAGGCGGGCGGCTTGGGCCTCGATACAGGCGATCAGGTTCACAGCAGCAGGTTCTCCAGCGTGCGTCGGTAGACATTCTTCAGCGGCTCGACGCAATCGGCCGGCACATACTCGTCGATCTTGTGAATGCTGGCGTTGATCGGTCCGAACTCCAGCACCTGGGGGCAGATCTTGGCGATGAAGCGGCCGTCCGAGGTGCCGCCGGTGGTGGAGAGTTGCGGCTCCAGACCGGTCTCGCTCCGGATGGCCGCACGCAGCGCCTCGCTGAGATTGCCCACCGGCGTCAGAAAGGGCTCGCCGCCCAGGGTCCAGCTCAGCGAATACTCCAACCCATGGCGGTCCAGCAGGGCATGGACCTTGGACTTCAGGCCCTCGGGCGTGGCCTCGGTCGAGAAGCGGAAATTGAAGTCGATCACCAGTTCGCCCGGGATCACATTGGTCGCGCCGGTGCCGGCGTTGATGTTCGAGATCTGGAAAGTGGTGGCCGGAAAATAGGCGTTGCCGCGGTCCCATTCGGTGGCCGCCAGCTCGGCCAGCGCGGGCGCGGCCTGATGCACCGGGTTGCGGGCCAGATGGGGGTAGGCCACATGGCCTTGCACGCCCTTGACCTTGAGCTTGCCGCTCAGGGTGCCGCGGCGGCCGTTCTTGATCATGTCGCCCAGGGTCTCGACCGAGGTCGGCTCGCCGACGATGCAGTAGTCCAGCTTCTGGCCCCGCGCTTTCAGCAGCTCGCAGCAGACCACGGTGCCATCGGTGGCCGGGCCTTCCTCGTCGCTGGTCAGCAAGAAGGCGACGCTGCCCTGGTGACCGGCATGCGCCGCGACGAACTCCTCGGCCGCGACCACCATGGCCGCCACCGAGCCCTTCATATCGGCCGCGCCGCGGCCATAGATGCGGCCCTCGCGGTAGCTGGGCACGAAGGGGTCGCTGGTCCAGGCGGCCAGCGATCCGGGCGGCACCACATCGGTATGGCCGGCAAACATCAGCACCGGGCCGTCGGCGGCCGCACCGCGCCGCAAGGCCCACAGATTGCTGACCCGCGCGTTCGCCGGGCCGCTGTCCATGCGTTCGATCTCGAAGCCGCAGGCGCTCAGGCGTTCGGCGATCAGCGCCTGGCAGCCGGCATCGGCGGGCGTGACCGAAGGCCGGGCGATCAAGGCCTCAAGAAGGGCAAGTGTGGAGCTCATTCGGTACGCACATCCAGGGTGATTTCGGTGAAGCTGGCGTGATCGCTGGCCGGCTCCTCTTTCTTGTTGCCGTTCTGGCCGCTGGGCGGGCCGGCATCGTTTTGCAGCCGCCACAGCAGATTGGTCGGCGAGTCGGCGAAGGCCAGGCCTTCCTCGCGGCTGATCGTGCCTTCCTTGATCAGCTTGGCGAAATGCTCCTCGAAGGTCTGCGAGCCCTCGGCGATGGACTTCTCCATCGCCTCCTTGACCCCACCGAAATCGCCTTGCTCGATCAGTTCGGCGATCAGCTTGGTGTTCAGCAGGATCTCGGTCACCGGCACCCGACCACCGGCCGCCGCGCGCACCAGGCGCTGCGAGACCACGGCCTTCAGTCCGGCACCCAGATCGTTGAGCAGGGCCGGACGCGACTCGGGCGTGTAGAAGGACAGGATGCGGTTCAGCGCGTGATAGCTGTTGTTGCCGTGCAGGGTCGCCACCACCAGATGGCCGGACAACGCATAGGAGATCGCCGCCGTCATCGTCTCGCGGTCACGGATCTCGCCGATCAGGATGCAGTCCGGCGACTGGCGCAGCGCGTTCTTCAGCGCGATCTGCAACGAGGCGGTGTCACGGCCGACCTCGCGCTGGTTGACCACCGAGCGCTTGTTGGTGAACAGGTATTCCAGCGGGTCCTCGATGGTGAGGATGTGGCCGGACATATTCTGGTTGCGCTGCTCCAGCATCGCAGCCAGCGTGGTGCTCTTGCCGGTGCCGGTGGCGCCCACCATCAGGATCAGGCCGCGCTTTTCCTGGATCAGCTTGCCCAGTATTGGCGGCAGGTTCAAGCTGTCCAGGGTCGGGATGTCGTGCGGGATGTGGCGAAACACCGCCGCGATCGAGCCGCGCTGGCGAAAGCCGGAGAGCCGGAAGCTGCCGACCTTGGAGATCGCCACCGCCATATTCAGCTCGCCGGTGGCGTCGAGTTCGCCGAGCTGGTTCGCGTCGATCACCTCGGCGATCAGCTGGCGCGGCTGCGAGGGCGTCAGCAGCTGGTCGGAGAGCTGCAGGATCTGGCCGTTGATGCGTATCAGCACCGGCATATTGGCCGAGAGATAGGCGTCGGACGCACCCTTCTCGGCCATCAGCCTGAGGATGCGTTCCATGTTTCCACTCATGCCGGTGCTCCCTGTGGTCGCCGGATCAGGCGCGCAGCAGATCGTTGATGCTGGTCTTGGCGCGGGTGCCGGCGTCGACCTTCTTGACGATGATGGCGGCGTACAGGCTGTACTTGCCATCGTTCTTCGGCAGCGAGCCGCTGATCACGACCGAGCCGGCCGGCACGCGGCCGTACGACACGGTGTCGGTCTCGCGGTCATAGATCGGCGTGCTCTGGCCGATGTAGACGCCCATCGAGATCACCGAGTTTTCCTCGACGATCACGCCCTCGACCACCTCGGAGCGGGCGCCGATGAAGCAGTTGTCCTCGATGATGGTCGGGTTGGCCTGCAGCGGCTCCAGCACGCCGCCGATGCCGACACCGCCGGAGAGGTGCACGTTCTTGCCGATCTGCGCGCAGGAACCCACCGTGGCCCAGGTGTCCACCATCGTGCCCTCGTCGACATAGGCGCCGATATTCACGTAGCTGGGCATCAGGATCACGTTCTTGGCCTGGAAGCTGCCGCGGCGCGCGACGGCCGGCGGCACGACGCGCACGCCGCTGGCACGGATCGCGGCCTCATCCATCTGGCCATACTTGCTGGGCACCTTGTCGAAGAAGGTCAGGGCGCCATCGCCCATCAGCTGGTTGTCGTTCAGACGGAAGGACAGCAGCACGGCCTTCTTGACCCACTGGTGCACGGTCCACTGGCCCACGGCCTGGCGTTCGGCCACGCGCAGGCGGCCCGCGTCCAGCTCGGCGATCACATGGTCGACGGCCTCGCGCACAGCGCCGGTGCTGGCGGTGTTCAGGGAGGCGCGGTCTTCCCAGGCCTGTTCGATGGTGGTCTGCAGTTGCGTCATGGTGTTCGGAGCGATTGCTTGAAGAGGGGGGTGAATTCGGCGATGCGCTGAGCGGCCTCAACGCATTCGGACACTTCGGCCACCAGGGCCATGCGGATGCGGCCGGCGCCGGGATTGACGCCGTGGGCCTCGCGGGCCAGCAGGCTGCCGGGCAGCACCGCGACATTGTATTGAGCCAGCAGGCCCTGGGCGAAGGCGATGTCATCGCCACCGGGCACGGCCGCCCACAGATAGAAGCCGGCGTCCGGCAGGGCCACATCCAGCACGGCCGACAGCATGGGCGTCACCTGCGCGAACTTGGCGCGGTACTGCTGGCGGTTCTCGACCACATGGGCCTCGTCGTTCCAGGCGGCGATGCTGGCGGCCTGCACGATGGGGCTCATCGCGCTGCCGTGATAGGTGCGATAGAGCAGGAACTTCTTGATGATGGCGGCGTCGCCGGCCACAAAGCCCGAGCGCATGCCGGGCACGTTCGAGCGCTTGGACAGGCTGGTGAAGGCGATCAGGTTGCGGAAATCCGTGCGGCCCAGCTGGGCCGCCGCCTCCAGGCCGCCCAGCGGCGCCTCCTCGCGGAAATAGATCTCCGAATAGCACTCGTCCGAGGCGATCACGAAGCCGTAACGGTCGGAGAGCTCGAACAGCATCTTCCACTCGTCCAGCGGCATCACCGCACCGGTCGGGTTGCCGGGCGAGCAGACATAGAGCAGCTGGGTGCGGGCCCAGGTGGCGGCGTCGATCTCGGCCCAGTTGGCGGCGAAATTTCGGGCCGGGTCGCTGTTGGCGAAGGCGGTCTGCGCGCCGGCCAGCAGGGCGGCGCCCTCGTAGATTTGATAGAAGGGATTCGGGCAGACCACGGTGGCGCCCTCGCGTGTCGGGTCGATCACGGTCTGCGCCAGCGCGAACAAGGCCTCGCGCGAACCGTTGACCGGCAGCACCTGGCTGGCCGGATCCAGGCTCAGCGCATAGCGGCGCTGGATCCAGGCACAGATCGACTCCCGCAGCGCCGGCTCGCCGGCAGTGGCCGGGTAGCCGGACAGACCCTTGAGGCTGGCCATCAAGGCCGCCTCGATCAGCTGGGGCGCCGGGTGCTTGGGCTCGCCGATGCCCAGGCTGATGGGGCGGTAGGCCGGGTTGGGCGTGATGCCCTTCATCAGCGCGCGCAGGCGCTCGAAGGGGTAGGGGTGGAGCTTGTCCAGCAAAGGGTTGTGCATGGTGGTGCGGATCATAGCCAGCCCAGGCAGCCGCTCTGGGCACAGCGGCAGGCCAGCCGGCCTTCGTGATGGGTGGCGCCATAGGCCACGGTGATCTCTTCGCCGGGCGCGATATCGCGCAGCGCGACGAACTCGATGCTGCCCCGCTCCAGGCTGATCTGCGCGTTCGGGCGGCAGCTGTGGTTGGTGAAGCGCAGCGCGTCGTCGGACCGGGTCGCGTCGATCGCACGGCTGTCGCTGAGCTCCACCAGCATGATGCGTTGCCGCCCGGCCACCCGGCGCCGGCCCTCGGCCACCGTGACGGGCTCGCCGGTCAGCGCACCGATACGCATGGCCGCCGGCACCGCATCGGTGGCGAACACACCATAGCCGTCGATGCGGCTGCGCCGCACCGTCACGGCGACGGACAGATGGGCCGAGCTGGTCGCGAAGCTCAACTGGCGACTACTTAGCGCAGCAGGCCGGACTCAAAACCATGGGCCGGCAGGTCGACGCGAGGCGCCGGCTTCCAGCCTTTTTTGCGGTGTTCGGTGACTACATTGGTGTAGATGCCGCCGCGCACATACCACTTGGCCGTGATGCGGATGAAGCGCGGGTCGGTGACCTTGATGATGTCTTCCATGATGGTGTTGGTCACCTTCTCATGGAACGCGCCTTCGTGGCGATAGCTCCAGAAGTACATCTTCAGGCTCTTCAGCTCGATGCAGAGCTTGTCCGCGATCATGTCGATCGTGAAGTGCGCGAAATCGGGCTGGCCGGTCAGCGGGCAGTGGCAGGTGAACTCGGGCACCTGGAACTGGATCACATAGTCGCGCTGCGGCGCCGGGTTCGGGAAGACGTGCAGTTCCTTGCTGGGGGCCGAGGGCGGGTTCGGGGGCATCTCACGCATCTTCGGCGCGGCAGTCTTGGTGGCGGTCTTGCGGGCCGGCTTGGCGGCGGCGGTGGTGGTCTTGGCCATGGAATGAATCGATGCAGCGTGCCCGGGCCGTGACCCGGGAGCGCGGTGAAAAGGGGAAGGGCCGAATGGTATCATCCGGCCCTGCCAGAAGCCCCGACAAAGGGGCTTTTCTGTAAATAAATCAATGGTTTAGCCCCGCATCCATGCGCCTGAATTCGATCAAGCTCTCGGGCTTCAAGTCCTTCGCAGAGCCGACCGTCTTCCAGTTGCCCGGTCAGCTGGTGGGCGTGGTCGGACCGAACGGCTGCGGCAAGTCCAACATCATGGACGCCGTGCGCTGGGTGCTGGGCGAGAGCAAGGCCAGCGAACTGCGCGGCGAGTCGATGCAGGACGTGATCTTCAACGGCTCGGGCAATCGCAAGCCCGCCAGCCGCGCCAGCGTCGAGCTGGTGTTCAGCAACGAGGATGCGCGCGCCGGCGGGCAGTGGAACCAGTTCGCCGAGATCGCGGTCAAGCGCGTGCTGACCCGCGACGGCACCAGCAGCTACTTCATCAACAACCAGCCGGTGCGCCGCCGCGATGTGCAGGATGTGTTCCTCGGCACCGGCTTGGGGCCGCGCGCCTACGCCATCATCGGCCAGGGCACGATCTCCCGCATCATCGAGAGCAAGCCCGAAGAGATGCGCATGTTCCTGGAGGAAGCCGCCGGCGTCTCCAAGTACAAGGAGCGCCGTCGAGAAACAGAGAACCGGCTCAAGGACACGCGCGAGAACCTGACCCGGGTCGACGACATCCTGCGCGAGCTCAACAACAACCTCGACAAGCTGGAGAAGCAGGCCGAGGTCGCCGCCAGCTATCGCGGCCTGCAGGACAGCGGCACGCTGAAGCTGCACCAGCTCTGGTTCCTGAAGCACCGCGACGCCACCGGCGAGCAGGCCCGCGTCAAGACCGAGCATCTGGAAGCGGTCAACGCGCTGGAGTCGCGCGTCGCCGAGCTGCGCCAGGTCGAGGCCGAGCTGGAGACGGTGCGCCAGGCCCATTACGCGGCCGGCGATGAGCTGCATGCCTCGCAGGGGCGCATGGCCGAGGCCCAGCTGGAGGTGAGCCGGCTGGAGGAGCGCATCCGCTATGTGGTCGAGGGGCGCACCCGCGTCGAGTCACGCCTGGCCGAGCTGCAGGCGCAGAACCAGCAATGGCAGGAACGCTCCGCGCAGGCTGAAGCAGAGCTCGAGACCATTGCCGAGCAGATCGCCACGGCCGAGGAGCAAAGTGAGATCCTGGCCGCCCAGGCCGAGGAGCAGGGCGCCCATCTGCCCAACGCCGAGGACGCGGTGCGCGCGGCCCAGGCCAAGGCCAATGAGCAGCGCACGGCCGTGGTCCAGGTGCAGCAGCAGATCCAGGTGCTGGCGGCCGAGAGCCGCAGCATCGACGAGCAGTCGCGCCAGCTGCGTGGCCGCCGCGAGCGCCTGGCCGCCGAGCGTCAGGGCCTGGTCGCCCCCGATGCCGAGCGTCTGGCCGAACTCAAGCGCCAGAGCGAAGCGGCCGACCAGGCCCGCGACCTGGCCGACGCCCGCCTGCACGAGCTGCAGGAGCAGGTGCCCCAGCTCGACGAGCTGCGCAGCAAGGCCCAGGCCGATGCGAATGCCCAGCAGTCGCGCCAGTCCGATCTGTCGGCCCGGCTCGATGCCCTGCGCGCGCTGCAGGAAAAAGTCCAGACCGAAGGCAAGCTCAAGCCCTGGCTGGCCCGGCATGGGCTGGACGGTCTGCAGGGCTTGTGGACCCGGCTGCACATCAAGACCGGCTGGGAAAACGCGCTGGAAGCGGCGCTGCGCGAGCGCCTGGGCGCGCTCTCGGTGGGACGGCTGGAAATGGTGCGGGCCTTCGCGGCCGATGCGCCGCCGGCCCGGCTGGCTTTTTATTCGCCGCCCACCGCCAGCATCGCCAACACGCATGAAACCCTGGCCCGGCTCAGCGATCTGCTGCGGCTCGAGGATGCCGGGCTGAAAGCGCTGCTGAACGACTGGCTCGAAGGCGTCTACATCGCCGACTCGCTGGACGAGGCCCTGGCCAAGCGCGACAAGCTGACCCACGGCGAGGTCATCATGACGGCCGCCGGCCATGCGGTCAGCCAGTTCGCGGTCAGCTTCTACGCGCCCGACTCCGAACAGGCCGGCATGCTGGCCCGGGCCCAGGAGATCGAGCATCTGGTGCTGGAGCTGCGCGCCCAGCAGCTGATCGCCGAGGAATCGAAGAGCCAGCTGGTGCGTGCCGAGGCCGGCTATACCGAGGCCTCGCAGCGCCTGCTGGGGCTGCGCCGCGAAGCCAGCGAGACCCAGACCCGCGCCCACCAGCTGCATGTCGAGCTGCTGCGCCTGAGCCAGCAGGCGGAGGCCGCCAGCAGCCGGCGCAGCCAGCTGGAAGACGAGCTGTTCGAGATCGACGCCCAGTCCGAGGAGCTGCAGGAGCGCCGCATCACCGGCGAGGCCCGCTTCGAGGAACTGGACATGCAGCTGGCGAGCACGCAGGAGCGCCACGCCGAGCTCGACGACGCGGTGATCACCGCAGAGCGCAAGCTCGCCGAGGCTCGCGAGCAGCTGCGCGGTCTGGAGCGCCGTGCCCAGGAGGCCCAGTTCAGCGCCCGCACCCTGGCCTCGCGGCGCGGCGAGCTGCAGCGCAGCATCGAGACCGCGCAGCAGCAGGTGCTCGTCAACACCCAGTCGGCCGCCACCTTGCAGGGCGAGCTGGACACGCTCAATGACGCGGCCGCCCAGGCCGGTCTGCAGGACGCGCTGGCGATCAAGCTGGAGCGCGAGAAGGAGCTGGCCGCGGTGCGCAGCGGCTACGACGACCTGACCCTGCGCCTCAAGCGCGCCGACGAGCAGCGTCTGGAATTCGAGCGCAGCCTGGACCCGCTGCGCGAGCGCCTGACCAAGCTGCAGCTCGAAGAGCAGGCCGCAGCGCTGGGCGGCGCGCAGTATATGGAGCAGTTGCTCGCCGCGGCCGTTGATCTGGAGGCGCTGGCCGCGAGCATCGAGGCAGGCGAAGTCAAGCTCTACGGCCTGCAAGGCGAGATCGACCGCATCAACCGCGATATCGCGGCGCTGGGTGCGGTCAATCTGGCCGCGCTGGACGAGCTGACGGCGGCGCGCGAGCGCAAGACCTTCCTCGATGCGCAGAACGCCGACCTGATGTCGGCGATGAAGACGCTGGAAGACGCGATCCACAAGATCGATCTGGAAACCCGTGATCTGCTCGGTGCGACCTTTGCGCAGGTCAACGAGCATTTCGGCCGCATGTTCCCGGTGCTGTTCGGCGGCGGCCAGGCCAAGCTGGTGATGACCGGCGAGGAGATTCTCGACGCCGGCATCCAGGTGATGGCGCAGCCGCCGGGCAAGAAGAACTCGACCATCCACCTGCTATCGGGCGGCGAGAAGGCGCTGACCGCGATCGCGCTGGTGTTCGCGATCTTCCAGCTCAACCCGGCACCGTTCTGCCTGCTCGACGAGGTCGATGCGCCGCTGGACGATGCCAATACCGAACGCTACGCCAAGCTGGTGGCCCAGATGAGCAGCGGAACCCAGTTCCTCTTCATCTCGCACAACAAGATTGCAATGGAAATGGCTGAACAACTGATTGGGGTGACGATGCAGGAGCAGGGCGTCTCGCGCATCGTCGCGGTGGACATGGACAAGGCGCTGTCGATGGCGGAGGCACTATGAAACGGGCCGAGCGCCGGGCCGCTCCCAAGCCGGCCCGTATCCCCTCGGGGGATCGGACGATGTACTCGTCGGACGAGGGGCTGACATGACTTTGACCACGATGCTCGCCATCCTCGGCGGCCTGATCCTGGCCGCCATCATTGCCCATGGCGCCTGGACCGCCCGCAAGGCCGGCCCGCGGCGCGCACTGCCGACCGTGGACCGGCAAAACGAGCCGGTGATGGCAGAGGGCGGCGCCGTGCGCCAGGAACCCGGTCTGGACGAGATCCGGTCCGGCCTGAGCGATGCGTTCGAGGCGAACGCGCCGCTGGACGAGACGGTGCCCGCCGTCGCGCGCCAGCCGCGCAAGCCCTCGGCCCGCATCGACGCCTTGATCGACGCGATCGCCACCGTCACGCTCGAAGCCCCGGTCAGCGGCGAGATGGCGCTGTCGCATCTGCCGCCCAGCCGCCGCGCCGGCACCAAGCCCTTTCATATCGAAGGCCTGAACGCCGAGACCGGCGACTGGGAGCTGCCGGCACCGGGTCAGCGCTATGGCGAGTTCCAGGCCGGCGTGCAGATGGCCAACCGCAGCGGTGCGCTCAACGAGATCGAGTATTCCGAGTTCGTGCAGAAGCTGCAGGCCTTTGCCGACGGTCTGGGCGCGTTCGTGCAGTTCCCCGACATGCTGGACGTGGTCGGCCGGGCCCGCGAGCTGGACCAGTTCGCCAGCGAGCACGACGCGCAGCTGGCCATCGTGCTGCGCGCCCGCAACGCCGCCTGGACCCTGGGCTTTGTGCAGCAGATGGCGCAGCGCCATGGCTTCGTGCCCGGCGCGATGCCGGGTCGGCTGGTGATGTCGGCCGCCGAGCGCGGCGCGCCGCCGCTGCTGGTGCTGAGCTTCGAATCGCAGGCCGCCTTGGCCGACGATCCGCAGCAGAGCTCGCTGCGCGAGCTGACCCTGGCGCTGGATGTGCCGCAGACCCCCGAGGGCCTGGAGCCCTTCGCCGCCTGGCAGGAAGCCGCCCGCGGCCTGTCGCGCGACATCGAGGCCGATATCTGCGACGACCGGGGTCAGGTCTTGAACCTGCATGCCTTCGCCGCGATCGGCGAGGAGCTGTCCACGCTCTACAAGGCCCTGGCCTCGCGCGATCTGGCGGCCGGCAGCTTGGCGGCGCGGCGTTTGTTCAGTTAGGCTTTCGCTTGGACAACCGGGATTTCTCTTGAGCACCAGCCTGCTGTTGATCGCCGCCCTGATTGCGGCCAGCGCATTCTTCTCGATGGCCGAGCTGTCGCTGGCGGCCTCGCGCCGCCTGAAGCTGCAGCAGCTGGCCGAGGAGGGCGACACGCGGGCCGCGCGGGTGCTGGCCGTGCAGGAACATCCGGGCCACTATTTCACCGTCGTGCAGATCGGCGTCAACACCGTGGCCATCCTCGGCGGCATCGTCGGCGAGGGGGCGTTCACGCCGCATTTCCAGGCCGCGCTGGGTTATCTGGTCGCGCCCGAGCGGGCCGAGACCCTGGGCTTCGCGCTGTCCTTCATCACGATCACGACGCTCTTTATCGTGCTGGCCGATCTGGTGCCCAAGCGCTGGTCGATGAATGAGCCCGAACGCATCGCGCTGGCACTGATCGGCCCGATGCTGGGGCTGGTGACCCTGCTGAAGCCGCTGGCCTGGATCTTCAGCCTGATCACCGAGGGACTGCTGCGCCTGTCGGGCCGGCCGGTGCAGCGCGACAACACGATCACGCATCACGACATCCTGGCGATGACCGAGGCCGGCAACCAGGCCGGCGTGGTGGCCGATGCCGAGCAGCAGGCGATCGAGAACATCTTCGAGCTCGACACCCGCCGGGTCGAGAGCGCGATGACGACGCGCGAGCGCATCGTGTTCTTCTCGCTGGACGACGACGACGCGCTGATACGCACCCGCATCGCCGACGACCCGCACTCGACTTATCTGGTCTGCGACGGCGAGATCGACCAGGTGGTCGGCTATGTCGACGCCACCGATCTGTTCCAGCGCGTGCTGCGCGACGAGCCGATCAGCCTGCGCACCTGCGTCGGCCTGGTCAAGAAGGTGCTGATCGTGCCGGACCGGCTGACCTTGTCCGAGGTGCTGACCCAGTTCCGCCAGGCGCTGGAAGACTTTGCCGTGATCGTCAACGAGTACAGCCTGGTCGTCGGCGTGATCACGCTCAATGATGTGATGAGCACGGTGATGGGCAGCCTGGTGGCCAGTCATGACGAGGAGCAGATCGTGCGCCGCGAGGATGGCAGTTTCCTGGCCGACGGCATCACGCCGATCCCCGATGTGCAGCGCGCGCTGGGGCTAGAGACGCTGCCGCATTCCGGCCAGTACGACACGCTGGCCGGCTTTTTGATGGTGATGCTGCGCCGCATCCCGAAGCGCACCGACCAGGTGGTCTGGGAGGGCTGGCGCTTCGAAGTGGTCGACGTGGACAGCCACCGGGTCGACCAGGTGATGATCGCCCGGGTGGCGGCCAGCGAGCCCGAGGGCGACGCCTGAGCCTGGTTCAGAGGAACATGCCGCCGGAGGCCTCGATGCGCTGCGCATTGACCCAGCGGTTCGCCGGCGCCAGCAGGGACGCGATCACGCCGCCGATATCGTCGGGCAGGCCGACCCGGCCCAGCGCGGTCTGCGCGGCGATGAAGCGGTTGAGCTCGGCGTTGTCGCGCACCGCGCCGCCGCCGAAATCGGTTTCGATGGCGCCCGGTGCCACCACATTGACGGCAATGCCGCGCGCGCCCAACTCCTTGGCCATATAGCGGCTCAGCACCTCGATGGCGCCCTTCATCGCGGCATAGGCCGCATAACCGGGCAGGGCGAAGCGGGTCAGACCGCTGGAGATGTTGACGATGCGGCCACCGTCATTGAGCAGCGGCAGCAGCGCCTGGGTCAGGAAGAACACGCCCTTGACGTGCACATTGACCAGTTCATCGAACTGGGCCTCGCTCGTGTCCAGCAGGCCGGCGTGGACGCCGACGCCGGCGTTGTTGACCAGGTGGTCGAAGCGCTCGCGCTGCCAGACCTCGGCCAGCGCCTGACGGACCTGGGCCGCAAAACCGGCGAAGCTGGCGCTGTTGCCGACATCCAGCGGCAGCGCCACCGCGCGGCGGCCCAGTGCCTGGATCGCGGCCACGGTGGCCTCGGCCTCGGCGCGCTGGCTGCGATAGGTCAGGATGATGTCGCTGCCCTGGACGGCCAGATGCAGGGCGGCGCTCTTGCCGAGGCCACGGCTGCCGCCGGTGATCAGTGCGATGGGGGTGGTGGATTGCTGGTTCATGGGGTTCTCCGTCAGAGGTGGAAGGGATGAACAGCAGTCTATTGAGGGAGATTCCCCAGATAAATCGGCGCTGATGGATTTATCTGTTCGCTAATAATTGAACAATGAGCCCTATTGAGCGGATGCAGATCTTCCATCGCGTGGCCGAGCTGGCCAGCTTCACCCAGGCCGCCGAAAGCCTGGGCCTGCCCAAGGCCACGGCCTCGACGGCGGTCCAGCAGCTGGAGGCGCAGCTGGGCGTGCGCCTGCTGCACCGGACCACGCGGCGCGTGCAGCTGACCCAGGACGGCCAGGCCTTCTACGAGCGCAGCAAGGATGTGCTGGCCGATGTCGAGGAACTGCAAACCATGTTCCAGCTGCAGGGTGCCAAGGGCCTGAGCGGGCGGGTGCGGCTGGACATGACCACGGGCATGGCGCGCGACCTGGTGATCCCGCGCCTGCCCGAGTTGCTGAACAGGCATCCGGGGCTGGAGATCGAGTTCAGCAGCACCGAGCGCCGGGTCGATCTGGTCCGCGAGGGTTTTGACTGCGTGCTGCGGGTCGGCGCGGTGCTGGACAGCAGCCTGGTGGCGCGGCCGCTGGGCCTGCTGCGCATGGCCAACTGCGCCAGCCCGGCCTATTTGCACGCCCATGGCGTGCCGCAGACGCCGGCCGATCTGGCCGGCCACCGGCTGGTGCATTACGTCAACACGCTGGGCGCCAAGTCGAGCGGCTTCGAGTATCTGCAGGACGGGCAGGAGCACCGCATCGCGATGGCCGGCGCGGTGACCGTCAACAATGCCGACGCCTACCAGGCGGCCTGCCTGGCCGGCCTGGGTCTGATCCAGGTGCCGGCCCTGGTGATGACGGAGCTGCTGGCCAGCGGCCGTCTGCTGGCGGTGATGCCGGACTATCCGGCGCCGCCGATGCCGCTGAACATGGTCTATGCGAACCGGCGCCATCTGTCGACCCGGGTGCGGGTCGTGATGGACTGGCTGGCCGAGATTCTCGGCCCCCATCTGCAAGCCGCCGAGTGATCAGGCGGCCGGGCAGGGCCGGGCAGGGCGCATGCCCAGGGTGCCCCAGGTCAGAACCAGCGCGATCAGCGGTCCGGCCGTCATGCCTATCACCATGGGCAGCGGCCGGCCGTCGGTGAACAGGCCCGCCAGCCCCATCATCACCGCACCGGTCAGCATCTGCAGCGTGCCCAGCAGGGCCGAGGCGGTGCCGGCGATCGCGCCATGCGCCTCCAGCGCCAGCACCGAGGTGGTCGGGATCACCAGGCCCATGAAGGCACTGGAGATCAGGTACAGCACGATCAGCACCGGCAGGCGGTCACCGCCGGCCAGGTAGTAGGCCAGCATGAGCAGCATCACGGCGGTGGCCGCCGGCGCCGCCACCCGCACCACCTGGGCCAGGCCGTAACGCTCGCCCAGTGCGCCGGTCATTTGCGAGGCGCCGATGAAGGAGATCGCATTCAGCGAGAAGGCCAGGCTGTACATCGTCGGCGACAGGCCGTAGTGATCGATCATCACAAAGGGCGAGTTGGCCAGATAGATGAAGAAGCCGCCCATCGCGAAGCTGCCGATCAGGCTCAGGCCCATGAAGTGGCCGTCGCGCAGCAGCAGGGCATAGGCCCGCCAGGCGCTGCCCAGGCTGCTCTCGACCCGTTCCTCGGCCGGCCGCGTCTCCTGCAAAAAGCTGGCAATCATCGCCAGGCCGGCCAGCGCCGCGAGCGTCACCGCCCAGAACACGCCGCGCCAGCCCGTCAGCGCGATCACCGCGCTGCCCGCCAGCGGCGCCAGGATGGGCGAGACACTAAACACCAGCATCAGCAGCGACATCAACCGCGCCGCGTCGGTGCCGGTGTGCAGATCACGCACGACCGCGCGCGGCACCGCCATGCCGGCCGCCGCACCCAGGCCTTGCAGGGCGCGCAGCACGACCAGGGTCTCGATATCGGTGGCCAGCGCGCAGCCGATGCTGGCGGCGGCAAACAGGCCCAGACCGAAATACAGCGGCGGCTTGCGCCCACCATATCGGACACCGGGCCGTACAGCAGCTGCCCCAGGCCCAGGGTGATGAAGAAGGCCGTCAGGCTCATCTGCACGCCACCGATCTCGGCGCCCAGGCTCTGGCCGATGGCCGGCAGGGCGGGCAGATACATATCGATCGCAAAGGGCCCGATGGCCGACAGCAGGCCCAGCACCAGGGCGATCTTGAAAAAGCGCGAATTCATCATCGGGCCTATTGTCGCCGGGCCTAGCAGAAACCCTAGGCCCGCGGGACGCGCACGCTGCGCGGAGCGCCCAGCCGGCTCGGCCACAATCCGGGCCATGAGCTCCCGAATCGACGATCTTTCTTCCGATGCGCAGCGCGCCGCCGAGCTGCGCACGACCCTGAACCACCACGCCCATCTGTACTATGTGCTCGATGCACCGGTCCTGCCCGATGCCGAGTACGACAAGCTGTTCCAAGAGCTGCAAGCGCTGGAGGCCGCCCATCCCGAGCTGCTGAGCCCCGATTCGCCGACCCAGCGGGTGATCGGCAAGGTGCTGGCCGGTTTCACGCCGGTGCGCCATGCGGTGCCCATGCTGAGCATCCAGACCGAGACCGATACCGAAGCGACCGGTGCCATGAACTTCGACGGCCGGGTGCGCCGCGAGCTGGGCCTGGCCGAGGACGCACCGGCCATCGAGTACGCCGCCGAGCTGAAGTTCGACGGCCTGGCCATCAATCTGCGCTACGAGCAGGGCGTGCTGACCCAGGCGGCCACCCGCGGCAATGGCGAGACCGGCGAGGACGTCACGCAGAACATCCGGACCATTGGCCAGATCCCGTTGCGGCTCCAGGGCGTGAGTGCGCCTGTGATCGAGGTGCGCGGCGAGGTCTATATGCGGCGCGATGATTTCGAGGCCCTCAACGAGCGCCAGCGCGCCGCCAACGAGAAGACCTTCGTCAACCCGCGCAATACTGCGGCCGGCGCGGTGCGCCAGCTCGATCCGGCACTGGCCAAGCAGCGGCCGCTGAGCTTTTTCGCCTACGGCCTGGGCGAGGTGCAGGGCTGGGAGCTGCCGGCCACGCACAGCGCGATGCTGGACGCGCTGCAGGCCTTCGGCCTGCCGGTCTGCGCCGATCGTGCGGTGGTGCAGGGCGCTCAAGGCCTGGTCGAGTTCCACCAGGCCATGGGGGCCAAGCGCGACCAGCTGCCGTTTGATATCGACGGCATCGTCTACAAGGTCAACAGCCTGGCGCTGCAGCGCCAGCTCGGCTTCAAGACCCGCGAGCCACGCTGGGCCGTGGCCCACAAATACCCGGCCCAGGAGCAGGTGACGCGGCTCAACGCGATCGACATCCAGGTCGGCCGCACCGGCAAGCTGACGCCGGTCGCCAAGCTGGAGCCGGTCTTCGTCGGCGGCACGACGGTCAGCAATGCGACCCTGCACAACCTCTTCGAGCTGCGCCGCAAGGGCGTGCGCATCGGCGACCAGGTCATCGTGCGGCGGGCTGGCGATGTGATTCCGGAGATCGTCGGCAAGGTCGACGCGCTGCGCGCGGCTTATGTGCCCAATTTCCGCATGCCCAAGGCCTGCCCGATCTGCGGCAGCGCGGTGCAGCGCGAGCGCGGCGGCATCGATCACCGCTGCAGCGGCGGCCTGTTCTGTCCGGCCCAGCGCAAGCAGGCCATGCTGCATTTCGCCGGCCGCCGTGCGATGGACATCGAGGGCCTGGGCGACAAGCTGGTCGATCAACTGGTCGACGCCGGCCTGGTGCTGAGCCTGCCGGGTCTGTACAAGCTGGGCGTGGCCAAGCTGGCGGCGCTGGAGCGCATGGCCGACAAGAGCGCGCAGAACCTCGTCGATGCGCTGGAGAAAAGCAAGAGCACGACGCTGGCGCGTTTTCTTTTTGCGTTGGGCATCCGCCAGGTCGGCGAGACCACGGCCAAGGACCTGGCCCGGCATTTCGGCTCGATAGACCGGCTGATGGACGCCAAGCCGGAGGAATTGCTGGAGGTGCGTGATGTCGGGCCCATCGTCGCCCTAAGCATCCACACCTTTTTCCAGCAGCCGCACAACCGCGAGGTGGTCGAGCAGCTGCGCGCCGCCGGCGTGCACTGGCCCGAGGGCGACGGCGCCTTCGCCGACCAGGGCCCGCGGCCGCTGCTGGGCAAGACCCTGGTGCTGACCGGCACCTTGCCGACCCTGAGCCGCGACGCCGCCAAGGACATGATCGAAGCCGCCGGCGGCAAGGTCAGCGGCTCGGTCTCCAAGAAAACCCATTACGTGATCGCCGGCGAGGAAGCCGGATCGAAGCTGGACAAGGCCCGCGAGCTCGGCGTGGCGGTGCTGGACGAGGCGGGATTGCTGGCTTTGCTCGCTGCCGAGGCATCCAAATAATCGACAATGTATATGCCGTAGAGATACTTGAAGATATTAGTTATCCACATACTCAGACCATCCAGTAACGATCTGCGCCGGCTCGGAGTAACAGCAGCCACAGGAAGCAGGGTTTGAGCAGCGGCCGCTGGCAATTGAATGCCCCGGGGAGAGCGACATAACAGTTGTTCTGTCAATCATCGCCTTCAGCTAGCTCGCTGAGTGAGCCAGCAAGTGCCCAAGGGGATGCGAAGCGCGCAGCTGCAACGTGATCAGGATCTACAAGCCGAGGAGACGAACAAGCAGACCGGGCAATAGCAGGCACCAGAACCTGCGTGGCCACACAGTCCCGCACAGAAGCCTGACTCTTGGCCTGCACAGGAGCCCGACCCTTGGCCCGCTGCTTTTTTCTCCTCTGACGCAACCGCTCAAGATCGTCGGGCGATGCCTGCTCAAGCCATCGCCGGTATGCCTCTCGCTGAGCCTCAGATCGCAGAGCAATCTGGTCAGGCGTCATGCGAGCTCGCGAACGACGGCAATACTCAAGGTTCCTAAGACGCAACAACTCAAGCTCAACAGGAGAAGCACTAGCAGCGCGCCGAGAGCGAGACTTCCGGAGCCTCTCCCGCTCGCGCAGGCGATGCAACTCAAGCTCATCGAGAGTCATAGCTGCAAGACGCCGAAGCCGCGACAGCCGGTTAACTTCACGACGCCGCGCCCGCTGCTCATCAGTCATCCGTGCTTCATAGCGCTTCTTGGCGGCTAAGCTCCTAGCACGCCGATCTGCAAGCTGCTCAGGCGTCATGCAGGCCCCCAGAAGCCCCCGGCAAGGCCAGCGTGGCGGTTTTCACATAGGCGCCAAGAGATGCATCGATATCGCCGCCACGGAACGCGAAGCGACCACTAGCCCAGTCCTTCACGGGCATGACATGACCAACGCCAGCCCAATGGTCGGAAGACCAGAGAACGCGCCCCTCGAAGTCATAAAGCTCCACCAGCAATACACCCTCGATACACCGCTCAGGGAGAGCGTCGACCGTGCCGAGGTGTGAGGCGAGGGGAGACACGCCCTGCAAGATCGTCAGCGCCTGCCTATAGCTGGAGCAACCGATGAAGTCAGTCTCAGCCTCGCCGCCATCATCAGCATAGTGAACGACGACCCAGAAGTCATTGGCCGATGGACCGCCTTGAATCCGCGCAGCCTGGCGCTGCAGCTTGAGTCGGGATGCTTTACCCATGATGAACCTCCATTTGTAGCCCTTCAGGGCCGGTCGATATCCAGAACGTCTCAGGCGGCCCATCAAACGCGATGCCTGACCAACTGCGACGGAGCGATGTCCATATCTCGCAGGCGTGCATGGCGACCTCTTCATAGGCCAGCGCCACCAGGTCAGCGAACCGTTCACTCTGGAAGCGCACACGCTCGGGCTGGGGAAGGGCGCCCAGGCCCCCGGAGCTATAGCGGTTAGCCCAGTCGTCACCGTCTTGGAAGGCCTTCAGCATGTACTTGCTGAGGTACGAGGCCAGCTTGGCACTGCTGCGGCGGCTGAAGGCTTTGCGGCGGCTCTGATCGATGTTGCCGTTGTCCTGGCCAACAACGCTGCGCCAGACGGCCCTGACGATGTTGTAGCTCTTGACCTTGACGCCATTGGAGGCGGGCAAGTTCATCGGCAGCTTGTGAATGGCCATATGCACATGCCAGCAGCCACGCTCTTGCCGCTCGAAGGCGGCAATGTATTGCCAGCCTGGAATCAGCCGGCGCATGCGTCGGACGAACTCCTTGAGGTGCTTCTTGCAGAGCGCCAGGTCAGTCTGCAAGACACGATAGGTGAGGGTGAGCAGGGCATCCATGCCCGCCGCTTTCACGAGCCGTCGGACCTTGGTTGTGGCGCGCCTGGCCGCCCTTCCTCGGTTAGCTTCCCGACGTTCCTCCTCGCTCTCAGCAAGGTCCCGGCGCCAGACTTCCAGCTCATCGGCCGAGGCCGGGCCAATCTCTGACCACCAGACCATGCGGCGAACGCTGGCCTCAGCGTGACCGTTGCCGAGTCGGTGGACAGATAGCTCAAACTCATCGGACGGCTTGCCTTCATAAAAAACTCCGTCAATGAGGCGTAACATTGATCCCATCGGCTGGTCCCTTTCATAGTTGCCGATCACGGCCCCGGGACTGTTACCAGCAGTCGTCGGGGCCTTCTTTTGACCTCAGCTCATGGGTGTGTGCTGAAGTGTCCTAGTGATAAATCTAGGCGGGCTTCGCCCGCCGCCCCCGTGCCGGGGTCGGCCGCGGTGCCCGCCAGCCGGGTGCCGAGCTGCGCTCCGTCGCCCGTCTGGCAAACCCCGCCGCCTACTTGTGACTGGGGATGCTCAGTCATTGAGCAAGATCCATCCAGCGCCAAGCAGCGCGATAAGAACGTAGATACCCATATGTGCCCCCTTGAATGCAGGTGCAACAACCGGCTGCGGGTGGGTTCGCTTCTGTCGCTGCGCTCTGTCAGCCAGGGCGTCCCGCCCACCCGGAACAACGGCAGGCACATGCCAAGGCCCAAGGGTCTTGAGGATGGGCTCACGCAGACAGCCTCCTCAACTGAACAGCACGGGCATCGGCCAAGGCTGCAAGCTGGCGGACATTGCCTTCCAATCGCTGGACTTCGCTTTTCAGCGACTCCAGGTAGCTGAAGGCCAGGATGGCGTCATTGGTGGCCTGCGTATGAACCGCAGACCGGCCCCAGCGGGTCAGCCAGAACAACGCCAGCTGAGCAGCCCGAGGCGCATGTCCGGCGCTGTTCCAGCGATGAACCGTGCTGGCCCCGACGCCCAGCACACGGGCAATCCGCGTCGCCGGAGGCCGCCCAAGATCGTCCAAGATCGCCTCCCAAATTGGGAGTGACCGAGGAGCTTGCTCAATGGAATACAGCCGGAACGTCATAGGCGCCACCAAAACCTAGGTGTGAGTCTACAACCGACAATGTATATTATGTAAACTTGCATCCCTGTAGCGCTGAAACCTTTGGCAACCGTATTCGCCCGGCTGGCAGCTGCGGCCCAGGTCACAATGCCGACCATGAGCAGTAACTATTCCGTACCGAATCCCGACCAGCGATTCATCGACAAGCAGATGGCCGGCGTCATCGAGGCCATCATGACCCACAGCTACAGCCTGGCCAACAAGGGCTTCATCCCGTCCGAGCAGCAGATCGGCGCCTATATCGCCAGTCTGGACGAGCACACCGTGCTGCAGAAAATCCGCAAACACCCCGGCGCGGCCGCGACACGCGCACTGCTGGCGGATGACGCGGAACTGCTGCGTTGGGCCAAGCTCGTCGGGCAGGACAAAAAGCAGTCCTGAGCGGCCCTCTTGCCGTTTAACGCGGCTTGCGAAACGGATCCATATCGATGCCGTGCTTGCGTATCAGCTCGAAGAACGCGCGCCGGTGCTTGCCGGCGTGCCGCGCAGCCTGGGTGATATTGCCCTGGCAGTGCAGCAGCAGGCGCTCGATGTAGTCGCGCTCGAAGCGCTCGACCATGCGGGCCTTGGCGCCCTGGAAATTGGCTTGCAGCTCCGGCAAAGGCTGGGCATCGATGTCCAGATCCTCGGCCAGCAGCTGCGGCCCGCCGAGCAACACCGCGCGTTCGATCACATGCTGGAGCTCGCGCACATTGCCGGGCCAGTCGTACTGCAGCAGCTTGCTGAGCGCCTGCGGCGTCAGCTGCGGCAGGCTGCGCTGCTGGCGCCGCGCATAGTGCTGCAGGAAATGCTGGGCCAGCAGCACCACATCCGGCCGCCGCTCGCGCAGCGGCGCCAGACTCAGCGACAGCACATTGAGCCGGTAGTAGAGATCCTGCCGGAACAGGCCCTGGCGCGCCTGCTGGGCCAGATCGCGATTGCTGGCCGCGATGATTCGGATATCGGCATGGCGCAGGCTGTTGGAGCCCACCGGCCGGTACTCGCGCTCCTGCAGCAGACGCAGCAGCTTGGTCTGGGCGGCCAGCGGCAGGCAATCGACATCGTCGAGAAACAGGCTGCCGCCGGCGGCCTCCTCGACCAGGCCGGCGCGCGCCGCATGGGCCGTCGTGTAGGCGCCGCGCGTGTGGCCGAACAGCTCGCTCTCGATCAGCTCGGTCGGAATCGCGCCGCAGTTGATCGGCACCCAGGGCTTGGCGGCACGCGGCGACAGATAGTGCAGGGCCTGGGCAAACACCTCCTTGCCGGTGCCGGTCTCGCCGAGTATCAGCACGCCGGCATCGCAGCCCGCCAGGGTCGGCAGCTTGTTCAGCAGCTCGGTGAAGGCCGGGCTGCCACCCACCATATGCTTGAGCCGCGGGTCGGGCCGCGCGGCGGCGGTCTCGCCAATGGCGCTGCGCTGCGTGCGGCCCAGCATATGGCGCACCCGCGCGCGCAACTCGGCATCGCTGACCGGCAGGAACAGCAGATCGGTGGCCCCGGCCGACAGCAGGGTTTCGAGCCTTTCATGCACGCCGGCCTCGCCGACCGCCAGCACCGCACAGCCCGGTGACTGGCGCCGCACCTGGGCACAGGCCCGGCCGCAGGCGGAGAAACTCTCACTGTCCACCAGCAGCACCATCAGATCGGAGCCGCTGGCGTCGGCGCCGTCTGGCCGCGCCATCACGCACTCGTCGCCCTCCTGCAAGGCCTGACGCAGCCGCCGTTGCAGCATCGCGGCGCCGGGCCGGGCCGAATCCGCCGTGATCAGCTCGATGCGCAAGGCAGTCCCCCTTGGTTCTTGCTGCGGCCCAATGTAGTCCGGATGGGCGGATGCTCTATCCCGCAGCATAGGGGTGCGATCCCCCTAGACCAGCACCAGCCAGGTGATGGCGCCGCCGCCCTATCCTCGCCCGGGCTCCGGCGGCAGCAACTCGGCGCCGAGGAAATGAAAGGCGACGATGCGGCCGAACCAGGGCAGCCAGCCGGGATCGCTGTCCAGACCAAGTCGGCGCAGCCGCAGATCGACGCTGTCCAGCGCAAAGATCACATCGATATGGGTGGGGCTGGCGGCCACCCAGGCCGGCCGCTGCAGCAGCTCGGCCAGGTCCATCCGCGCATGGCCGCGCAGCGCGCGGCGCAGGCGCAAGGCCCAGAGCCGGGTCAGCTGCGGATGGCTGCCGGCATGAGTCGCGTCGAACAGCGCCCTTTGTGCATCCCTCTGCCCATCAGGTCCGCTGCCATCCAGCAGGCTCAGGAACAGCGCATCGACACAGCCCGGCGCCGCCGACGCCTGCCACCCAAAGCCCAGGGCCTGCAGCAGGTTCAACAACAGCAGCAGGCCACCCTGGGCGGTGAATGAAGCCTCGGCCAGCCAGGGCAAGGCGGCGGCTCGGCGCATGCGGTCGTCCAATGTTGTGGGCGCGGGATGAAGAGGCGCGGAAACCGGCCTCGGCGGCGTGCTCCCCGTGCTCAATGGCGGCCGTTCGGGACGCTGATCATCTCGCTCCTGCACCGGCGCCGCGTTGGCGGCGGGCCCGCTCGGCGCTGCGGCCGCGATCTGTTCGGCCGGCAGTTCGGGCAAGGGCTGACGCAAGCGCTGCAGCCACGGCGGCCAGCGCCTGCTGAGCGCTGGCGCCGCCAGAGGCCGAGGCTTAGTGCTACCGTCCGGCGTCTCAACGCGAGCCGCCGCCGCCTGAACACGGTCTACAGCGCCCAGCAGGCGCTCGGCCAGCGCCGGCGTCAGCTGCGTATCCAGGCGCAGCAGGGCCGCGTCCGTCCAGCGGCGCAGGGCCTGCACCAGCGCGGCCTCCTGCTCGTGCAGCAAGACCCGCAGGACCGGCGCGCTGCTGCTCGCCGCAGCAGTCGCGGGCAGCGCCGCCAGCTCGGGCAAGGCGGCCCGCCAGTACCACTCGCCCTCGGCGCCGGCGGCCTGGCCCGGCTCGTCGCCACAGTCGGCCTGGCCTTGCAGCCAGGCCAGGCGCGCGTCGAAACGCGAGTTGAAAAACACCGCCGGCGCTGCGCCGGCCTGCGGGTGGCTGGCCGGCAGGGCCTGGGTCGCCAGCTCGCGCCAGGCCTGTTCCAGCGCGCGGGCCAGCTGCGCCGGGCTGGCCTGCGGTGGCAGGCCGTGCAGACGCAGGCGCCGCACCAGCAGCAGCCGGCCGCAGTCATGAAACTCGGCCGTGCGCAGCGCATCCTCCA
>NZ_JAQOWX010000042.1:0-41453 GCF_028462495.1 Paucibacter sp. XJ19-41 | reverse complement strand
GCGGCGCTGGGGGCGTGGCGGCGCTCGGCCCGGGGGCCGGCCCGGGAGGCATCGGCGGCAGCGGTGTCGTGGAGCAGGCCGCCAGCGCGCCTAGAATCGCCGCCGCCAGTCCGGCACGCCAGGAGAGAGTGGATAAAGACATGGGATTGCTATTGCTGGAGGCCCTGGGCGCGCTGGCCCTGCTGATATTCATTGTCTGGTGGACCATGTTCTCCGGCCGCAAGGGCGGCGAGCGGCGCGACGCCGATCAGGATCGCGACCCCAAGCCTTAATTCGCCTTGGGCGGCAGGAAGAAGCTGCGCGGCTGCGCCTTGAAGCGCCGCCAGATCGCGCCGCTGACGCGGGCCCGGTCGGCCAGCATGATGCCGCGCGAGCGCAGCGCCACCTTGAAGGCCAGATAGAAGCTGACGCTGACATTGAGCGCGCCGGTCAGCGGCACGGCGGCCACGCACCACCAGAAATCGGCCCGTTGCAGCACCTCCAGCCCCAGCGCGCCGGCGGCGGCGGCAATCTGGCCGGCCGACAGCGTGACGTGGCGCACCTCGATGGGCAGCGCGAAAAAGCCCAGCAGCGCGGGCACCAGGCCCAGCATCATGCCCAGCGAGACATTGGCCGTCAGGCCCGAGATATTGCTGCGCCACCAGTCGGCCCAGCGCTGCGCGCGCGCCTGACCGAGGCGGGCGACGATGCGCGGGTTCCAGGCGATCGCGGCGTCGAGGCGGTAGAACACAAACCAGTTCTCGACCCAGCCGGCGATCAGGCTGCTGGCGAACAGCAGGGTGCCGGTGAAGGCAGCGAACAGCAGCGTCGGGCCCAGCAGGGTCAGGCTGTGCAGCACATGCTCGGCATCCTTGGCGCCGACCAGGGGCGCGCCAAAGCTGAGCCAGCTCAGCAGCTGCACGCCCAGCACCAGGGGTACGACCAGGGCCAGATTGCCGACGATGCCGGCGATCTGCGAGCGAAGCAGATGGGCCACTTCATCGACAAAGTTCTCCAGGCCCTCATCGTTGTCGATATCGCTGAGCTTTTGCGCCATCGCCGGCGCAGTCATCGCCGGCTGCTTGGTGGCGACGGTCCAGTGCATCAGATGGATCGCGACGAAGCTGGCGGCATAGTTGGCACCGGCCCAGAAGCCGGCCCAGAAGGCCGACAGCGACAAGGCCATCACCGCGAACTTGACGAAGGTGGTGCCGGCGATCACGAGGCCGCCGCCCGCCGCGCTGCGCAGCATGTCGCGGTACTCGGCGGCGTTGCGGGTGATGTAGTGCTCGCCGGTTTCGGCGCTGCGCTCGGCCACCTTTCGGGCCAGCATCGAGTAGTGTCGAGCGAACAGCATGCGCACGCTGCGCCGCGCGTGAGTCACCCGCACCAGGTTCGAGACCAGCCGCGCCAGCTCGCGCTGCGGCTCGGGTGAGACCAGGCAATCCAGCAGGGTCTCGATGCGGCGCAGCCGCTCCAGCATCTGCTCGACCTCGAAGATGATGTCCACCGAGACGCCATAGCCTTCGAGATGGCGCGGAATGCTCTCGGCCGCCAGCCGGCAGCTGTCTAGCAGAACGCGCAGGTATTGCAGGGCCGGCATCATGGCCGCGCGATCGGCGCGCTGCAGCGCATCGCTGAACTGCTCGGTTGCTCGGCCAAGCTGTGTGAAAGGCTTGTGGCTCAGCAGCTCGGGGTCCATGCGCTGGCGCAGCGGACCCGACAGGCCGGCCGCCGCGACGCCGCTGATCAGCACTGTCAGCCCGCCCAGCATGGGCTCTCGCCACACATTGCCGGTCGGCACGGCCTGGCCGAACAGTGTCGCCAGCCGGCTCAGCAGCTCGTCGTCAAGCTCGGCCAGCCACAGCGCGTCCTCGGGCTCGGGGAAGAGCAGGCCGAACAGTTCGCCGAGTTCGCGGGTGTCCACCGTGTCGGGCAGCACGCGCTGGCGCAGCCGGTGCAGTAGTTCGCTCCACAAGGCCATGCGCGAGGCGAAGCCGACGTCGGCAAACAGGCCCAGGGCCTGAATATCGTGCCAGACGCTGCCCAGCACGCCGGCGAACGCTTCGGCATGCACCGGGTTGCGCTCCAGCACATTGAGCAGGTGTTTCAGTCGCAACAGCGGCAGCGCACGCTCGCCGCTACCGTCCAGGCCGGGCTCGCCACTGCGCTTGGCCGGGTGGCGCAGCCACTCCATCAGCCGCACCAGCCAGAGATTGCGTGCCGCCAGCTCGGCCCTGGGGTCGGCCGCGTTCAGCAGGGCCGTCAGATCCCAGCCCCGGTTCGCTCGCTTGAACCACATCAATGCAGGGTGCTGGTGTCGGCCAGCATGAATTCGGGCACCTCGGTGTAGAACACCTCGGCCGCTTCGGTGACACATAGAAAGCGGCCGCGCATGCTGCCTTGCGGCGGGGCGATCTGGGCCCAGGAGCTGTACTGGACTTTCTGGCCCGGGGCCAGCAGCGGCTGGTGGCCGACCACGG
The DNA here is from genome assembly GCF_028462495.1 of Paucibacter sp. XJ19-41. Lineage (NCBI taxonomy): Bacteria > Pseudomonadati > Pseudomonadota > Betaproteobacteria > Burkholderiales > Sphaerotilaceae > Roseateles > Paucibacter sp. XJ19-41. The sequence continues at coordinate 38,991 of NZ_JAQOWX010000042.1, read as the reverse complement.
CCAGGCCGCTGACCTCCTGCACATGGCCGGCGGCGTCGCTGATCTGCCAGTGGCGCGCCACCAGCTGGGCCGTGACCGAGCCGCTGTTCTCTATGGTGATCGTGTAGCTGAAGGCATAGCGGCCTTGTTCAGCCTCGGTCTGCTCGGGCAGGACTTGCACGACAACGCTGCAGGTGAATTGAGCTTGAGCCATGGTGACTATTCTATGGTTGCTGCGCTGCATCATGATGCCGGGCGGCTATGCTGAAGCCCGGGCCGACATTGGAAGCAGAGTCAGAAAAAGGGATGAGATACCCCGCGATCACACGACGGGCATGGCTGGCGGTGCTGGGTCTGGCGCCCTGGGCCGTTGCCGCGCAGCCCGTATTGCTGCGCACCGTGGCGCAAAGCGGTGCGCCGGTCAAGTATGCACCCGGCGACAGCGCACGGCCCGGCCTCTGCGCCGAGGTGATGGGCGCGGTCGAGCGCCTTGATGCCGGCCTGCGCTTTGAGGGGCAGCGGCGGCTGACGCCGCTGCGGCGGGTCGAGCGCATGCTGGCGCAGGGCGAGATCGATGTGTTCTTCTGCCTGCTCAACACGGCGGAGCGGGCCCGCCAATGGGACTATCTGCCGGTGCCGCTGTACCGGGTGCGCCATGTGGCGGTGCAGCGCCAGAACGATCCGACCACCTTGCGCGGTGTGGCCGAGCTGCGGGGCGCCGGCCTCCACAAGCCGGTGCTGGTGGCCCAGGGTTCGGTGCTGGCGCAGGCGCTGAGGCAGGACCGGGTGCCCTTCAGCGACGCAGCGCGCTCCGACGTGGATGCGCTGCGTATGCTGATGCTGGGGCGCTCGGACGTGGTCTACGGGCAAGACATGACCCTGCTGCCGCTGCTGAGCCTGCCCGAGTTCGCCGGGCATTTGCGCCTCGCGCCGGTCGCGTTCCATGAGGAAACCCAATACGCGGTAGTGGCCAAGCACCTGCCGCCGCTCCTCACGCGGCGTCTGTTGCAGGCCTTGCAAACGCTGGAGCGCGAGGGCTTTCTGCGCGATCTAGCCGAACGTTATCGACAGCCATGAACCAAAATCTGTACTTTCCCGCCGATGGCCGGCCGCGCTGCCGCTGGTGTGCCGCCGCTGCCGACTGGCCACCGTATCTTCACTATCACGACACCGAATGGGGCTTCCCGGTCGCCGATGACCGTCGCCTGTTCGAGAAGCTGTGCCTGGAGGGTTTCCAGTCGGGCCTGTCCTGGCGAACCATCCTGGCCAAGCGCGAGGCCTTCCGCGCCGCATTCGCAGGCTTCGACGCCGACCGTGTGGCGGCCTTCGATGCCGCCGACGTCGAGCGCTTGCTGCAGGATGCCGGCATCGTCCGTCATCGCGGCAAGATCGAGGCGGTCATCAACAACGCGCAGCGCGTCATCGAACTGGTCGCCGAGCAGGGCTCGCTGGCCGCCTATATCTGGCGCTTCGAGCCGGAGGGCGGCCACGAGAACCTGACCGAGTCGCCGGCCTCCAAGGCCCTGTCCAAGGACCTGAAGAAGCGCGGCTGGAAATTCGTCGGCCCCACCACCATGCATGCCTTCATGCAGTCTATGGGCCTGATCAACGACCATGCGCCGCACTGCGTGACGCATGCCGAGGTGGAGGCCGCGCGGCGGCGTTTCAAGCCCCCGCGCGGAGCCCGGCCGGGCGTACTTTGGCCTCACGACGCTGTCGATCACATGGATCACGCCGTTGTCGGCGGCGATGTCGGTGGCCGTCACCTTGGCGCCATCGACCGTGACACCGCCCATCGTGGCGATCGTCAGCTCGCTGCCCTGCACCGTCTTGACCTTGCCGGCCTTGACGTCCTTGGCCATCACCTTGCCAGGCACGACGTGGTAGGTCAGCACGGCGGTCAGCTTGGCCTTGTCCTTCAGCAAGGCGTCGAGGTCGGCCTTGGGTACCTTGGCAAAGGCCGCATCTGTCGGCGCGAACACGGTGAACGGGCCGGGGCCCTTGAGGGTGTCGACCAGGCCTGCGGCCTGCAACGCGGTGGCCAGGGTCTTGAAGCTGCCCGCCGCCACGGCGGTGTCGACGATGTCCTTGGCCTGCGCCGACAGCGCGAGCAGGGACAGGGCACTGATTGCAATGAGCTTTTTCATCGGGTACTGCTTTCTTCGGGGTTGAGGGAAAGGGGGTAGGCGACGCTCACAGCGTCGGAAGGATGACCTTGTCGATCACATGGATCACGCCATTGCTGGCCAGCACATCGGTGGCCGTGATCCTGGCCTTGCGGCCGTTGCGGTCGCTGATGTCGAGATTGGCGTCGATCGTGAAGGTATTGCCCTGCACCGTGGTGATGGCCGGGCCGACTGGCACATCGGCCTTCAGCACCCGGGCCGGCAGCACGTGGTAGGTCAGCACCTTGCTCAGCAGGGCCTTGTCGGCCAGCAAGGCGTCCTTGCTGAGGCCCAGCTCGGTCAGCAGCGCGGCGAAGGCCGCGTTGGTCGGCGCGAACACGGTGAAGGGGCCATTGCCGCTCAGCGTGCCGGCCAAATCGGCGGCGACAACGGCCTCGACCAGGATGCTGAAATCGGGCAGCGCGCTGGCGGTCTGGACGATGGTCTTGTCGGCTGGCAGCAGCACACGGTCCAGCACATGGACGACGCCGTTGCTGGCCTGGATATCGGTGGCGGTGATGGTCGAGACACGGTTGCGTCCGTCGGTCACCCGGGCGGTGTCGCCGCTGACTTCGATCTTGAAGATGCCGCCTTGCAGCGTGGTGATGGGCTTTCCGGCCGGTATGGCCGCACGCTCCACCTTGGCGGGCAGCACATGGTAGGTCAGCACCGATGTCAGCAGGGCCTTGTCGGCCAGCAGCTGGGCCTTGCTGATGCCCAGTTCGGTCAGCAGCGCGGCGAAGGCGTCATTGGTCGGCGCGAACACGGTCAGGGTGCCCGGCGCGGACAGCGTGGTGCCCAGATCAGCCGCGATCACAGCCTCGCTGAGGATGCTGAAGCGGGCGTCGCTGCGGGCGATGTCGACGACCGTGGGCGGGTGATCATCACCGCCGCCGCAGGCGGCCAGCAGGCCGACCGAGGCCAGCAGGGTGAGGCGTTTGAACCAGGCAAACATGGCGGTATTTCCCTGCTTGTTGATAAGGGTTGAGGTTGGGGTGTCTGCGGCTTCAGAAGCCGTCGGGCAGCAAGGGCGCGGCCAGGCGGTGCAGCACGCCGTTGACGGCTTGCCAGTCGCTGCCAGGCTGCAGCGGCTGAGCGGTATCGCCGCAGCACAGCAGGCCCAGCGCGCCGAACTGGATCGCCGAGCCCTCGATGCTGTTCATGCGAGCGCCCCAGGGCAGCTCGTGGCTGAGCCAGCGTCCGCCAAGCAGATGGTGGCGCACGAGTCGGCCGAGCCGCTCGCGATCATTCATCAGCTCGCGCCGGCGCAGACCCAGGCGTGCCGCCAATTGCTTGAAACCACTGTCGTCGGGCGCCAGCAGCGTGAAGGGACCGCTGGAGCGCAGCACCACATCGAGACCGCAGCGATGCACGGCCTCGGCGAATTCGCTCAGGGACGGCGTCTGCTGCACCTGGGCCAGCAGGCCTTGTTGCGGCGCCTGCAGCACGCGGTCTATGACATGCAGCCGCAATTCGCCCCAAGTCAGCTCACCGCTCAGCAAACGGGCCAGACGGCCCTGGGCATCAAGCAGGCAAGGGCCTTGGGCATCGGCTTGCAGTCGCAGGGTGCCGCGACCCATGCTGGGCAGCGGAAGGGGCTGCGGCAGGGGCTCGGGGCTTAGCGGCACAAGCAGCAGATGCTCCAGCAGCAGCGCGCGCAAGCGCTGGGGTTCGGCCAGCAGCGCGTCCATGCCCAGGCCCTGTTCGCTCAGATGCTGCCGCAGCGCGGCGTCGCTGGGCGCCAGCAGGGTCAGGCTTCGGCCGTGGCTGAGCAGGCTCTGCAGTCCGGCGCGTGGCATGGCTGATACCAGCCAGGCCGGCGCCGTCGGCAGCTCGGTGCGCGGCTGCGCAGCGGCGCTGGCGCCGGGCAGCAAGCCGGCGCGGTGAGCGGTGGTCATCGGGCAAAGCCATCTGAGCATCTGGTCCTCGCTTTCTGGGTGTCGGCGCTGGGAGATGCGGAATTTGAACTGTTCAGTTCATTTTGTCAACTGATTGGTTTTGTAAAAATACTTAATGGTATCAATTCGACCTGCGTGTTCTGAATTGTTACGATGGGCTCTAGAATCGGGCCATGGCAAAAGTTTCATTCCGCGAACAGGTCCTGCAGGCCCGTGAGGACGCCATCGTCGATGCGGTCAACCGCCTGCTGGCCGAGAAGGGCTTCGACCTGATGACGGTGGATGAGGTGGTGGCCGATGTGGGCATCGCCAAGGCCAGCCTCTACAAGCACTTCAGCTCCAAGGAGGAGCTGGCGGCCGCCGCGATGGTGCGGGTGCTGGAGCGGGCGCTGGCCGAGCTGGCGCGGCTGCGCGAGCAGCCGGGCTCGGCGCTGGACAGGCTCAAGGCCGTGGCGCGCTGGACCATGCAGGTGCAGCTGGCCGGCGAAATGCCCTCGCTGCCGGCGCAGAACTCCAGCCTGCGCGCGGCGCTGACGGGGCACAAGCTCTATATGGACCGGCTGCTGACCCTGAGTGACGAGCTCGGCGAGTGGATCGCAGCGGCCCAGGCCGATGGCAGCCTGCGCCCCGATCTGCCGCCCGAGATCGTGCTCTACACCTTGTTCGCCCGCGCCTGCGATCCGGTACTCGCCCTGCTGAAGGCCGGCGGCCAGCACAGCGATGCGCAAATCATCGAGATGCTGCTGACCACCTGCTTCGGCGGGCTGGCGGGCTCCTAAAATCGGGGCTCACTCCCAGCCCCGCGCCCGATCATGAGCACCTCAAGCCGCCCCTCGCCGCTGATCTCTCCCAGCATCCTCTCCGCCGACTTTGCCCGCCTGGGCGAGGAGGTCCGCAACGTGCTGGCCGCCGGTGCCGACTGGATCCATTTCGATGTGATGGACAACCATTACGTGCCCAATCTGACCTTCGGGCCCATGGTCTGCGAGGCGCTGAAAAAACACGCCGTCAAGCCCGACGGCACGCCGGCGCCCATCGATGTACATCTGATGGTGCAGCCGGTCGACAGCCTGGCCCAGGCCGTTGTGCGCGCCGGCGCCGAGCTGGTGAGCTTTCACCCCGAGGTCAGCGCCCATGTGGACCGCACCGTGCAGCTGATCAAGGCCGAGGGCGCTCAGGCCGGCCTGGTGTTCAACCCGGGCACGCCGCTGGACGTGCTGGAGTGGGTGATCGACAAGGTCGACCTGGTGCTGATCATGAGCGTCAACCCGGGCTTCGGCGGTCAGAGCTTCATCCCCAGCGCGCTGAAGAAGCTGGAGGCGGCGCGCCGAATCATCGAGCAGAGCGGCCGCGACATCCGGCTGGAGATCGACGGCGGGGTCAAGGTCGACAACATCCGTCAGATCGCCGATGCCGGCGCCGACACCTTTGTGGCCGGCTCGGCCATCTTCGGTAAGCCTGATTACAAGGCGGTCATCGACGCGATGCGCGCGGAGCTGGCGCGCTGAGCGACGCCGCGCGATGCGCTTCGTCCTCGGCGACTGGGCGATCGATCCGGCCAGCAATGGCCTGAGCCGGGGCGAAGAGCGCCGCCAGATCGAGCCGCGGGCGATGCAGGTGCTGGTGGCGCTGTGCGAGCAGCCCGGCCAGGTGCTCAGCGCCGAGCAGCTGCTGCAGCAGTGCTGGCCCGAGCAACCGCTGGGCGACAACCCGGTGCACAAGACCGTGGCCCAGCTGCGCCGCGCGCTGGACGACAGCGCCACCGAGCCGCGCTATATCGAGACCCTGCGCAAGCGCGGCTACCGCGTGCTGGCCCCGGTCGCGTCCAGCGATGGCCCCGCGCCCCAGGCCCGCGAGGGCGGCTGGCGCGGCGGCTCGCCGTTTCGCGGCCTGCTGGCTTTCGATGCGGCCCATGCCGAGGTCTTCTTCGGCCGCGAGCGCGTGCTGCAGGAATTGTTGCTCAGCGTGCGCGCCCGCTGGCGCGAGCAGCGTGCCTTCACGCTGCTGCTCGGGCCCAGCGGCTCGGGCAAGACCTCGCTGGTGCAGGCCGGTCTGTTCCCGGCCCTGCAAGGCCTGGCCAGCACGGGCCTGGACCTCGGCGATATCGGCCTGCATGCGCCGCTGGCCGCGCTGGCGGCCGCGCTGCTGGACTGGGAGCTCGACGGGCGCAGCCTGTTCCCCGGCGCCAGTGCCGACAGCCTGGCCCGGAGCCTGGCGCACACGCCGCAGGCCGTGCTGGCCGAGATTGCGGCTGCGCGCGGCGGGCGCGACGCGGCGCTGCTGCTTTTCGTCGACCGGCTGGAGGCGCTGTTCGTCGCGCCGCATCTCGATGCCGCCTGTGTTGGCGACCTGCTGGCCGCGCTGCAGGCCCTGGCCGACAGCGGCGATGTCATCGTGATCGCGGCCTGCCGCAACGATTTCTATCCGCGCCTGTCCGAGCACAGCCTGCTGATGCGCGACAAGCAGCTGGGCGCGCACTTCGACCTGGGCCCGCCCAGCCGTGCCGAGATTGCCCAGATGATCCGCCTGCCGGCACGCGCGGCCGGGCTGAGCTTCGGCATCGATCCGAGCACCCGGGCGCGGCTCGACGATCAGCTCTGCGACGACGCGGCCCACAGCCCGGATGCGCTGCCGCTGCTGCAGTACACGCTGGAGGAGCTGTACCGGCTGCGCAGCCCGCATGGCGAGCTGAGCTTCGCTGCCTACCGCGAACTCGGCGGGCTGGAGGGCGCGATCGGCCTGCGCGCCGAGGCCGTGATCAAGAGCCTGCTGCCCATCCAGCAACAGGCCCTGCCGCAGGTGCTGGCGCTGCAGATCAGCCTGTCGGCCGAGGAGGCGCGCGCCACCAGCCGGCGCGCGCTGTGGGACGAGCTCGGTGGTGCGGCCGAGCGCGAGCTGGTCCAGGCCCTGGTCGATGCGCGGCTGCTGGTCAGCGATCTGATCGAGCAGCGGGCCGGTTTTCGCGTCGCCCACGAGGCGATTCTGCGGCGCTGGCCGCGGGTCACCGAATGGATTGCCGAGCACCAACAGGCCCTGCAGCTGCGCAGCCGGCTGCGCCAGCAGGTGGCGCGCTGGCAGGCCGAGGGGCGGGCCGCCGAGTACCTGCTGCCCAAGGGCAAGCAGCTGGCCGACGCGCTGGCGCTGCTAGGGCATAGCGAGTTCGTGATCAGCGCTGACGAGCGCGACTATGTGCAGGCCTCGCGCCGCCGCGCCGCGCGCGGCGGGCATCTGCGCCTGGCGGCCGTGCTGGGCCTGGCCTTGCTGACCCTGCTCAGCGGCACGCTGGCCTGGCGAGCCGACCGCGCAGAGCAGCTGGCGCGCCAGCGCAGCGAGCAGGCCGATGACTTGCTGGGCTATATGCTGGGTGAATTCGCCGACAAGCTGCGCCCGGTGGGCCGGCTCGAACTGCTCGACAGCGTCGGCGCGCAGGCCCTGAAGCATCTGGCCGAAGGCGACCGCCCGACCGAGCCCCAGGCCCTGCTGCAGCGTGCCAAGGCGCTGACCGTGATCGGCGAGGTGCGGGTCTCCAAGCGCGAGCTGGAGGCGGCGATAGCACCGCTGCAGCAGGCGCGCCGCCTGCTCGAGGTGGCCACGCCCGCCGCCGAGCTGCTGCCGCAGTGGCGCAAGGCCCAGGGCGCGGCGGATTTCTGGCTCGGCCATGCGTTCTATGTGCAGCGCCAGTTCGGCGCCGCGCGCGCCGCCTGGCACGCCTACCGCGAGCACAGCGCCCAATGGCTGGCCGAGGCGCCCGGCCAGGCCGAGCCGCTGATCGAGCTGTCCTATGCCGAGAACAGCCTGGGCACGGTGATGCTGGACAGCGGCGATCTGCCCGGCGCGGCGCGGCAGTTCCGCGCCTCGATCGAGCTCAAGCAGCAGGCGATGCGGCTGCGCCCCGATGACCTGGGCCTGAAGGCCTGGTGGGCCAACAGCCTGACCTGGCTGGGCACGACCCTGCTGTGGCAGGGCGAGTTTGAGGCCGCGCGGCGCCTGTTCGAGCAGGGGCTGCAAGGCATCGCACAGGCGCGCGCCCAGGCCCCGTCGGATCTGGAGTGGCTGGACAGCGAAGCGGTGGCCCAGACCTGGATCGGTCAGGCCTGGCAGAAGCTGGGGCAGCGTGATCAGGCGCTGGCGGCCTTCGGCCGGGCCAAGGCCTTGTTCGGCCGCTTGCTGGCGCAGGAGAGCGACAACCGCAAATGGCGGCTGGGCCTGGCCCGGGTCGAGGTGCTGGAGATCGAGACGCAGGCGCCCGGGCGCGGCGCGGCGCGGCTGCGCGAGCTGTTGGCGCAGATGCAGCGTTTCAACAGCGGCGCCAGCGCGGCGGCGACGCTGCGTCGCCTGCCTCAGCGCGCGCAGACCACGCTGCTGCTGGGCCGCGAACTGCGTGCCCAGGGCGAAGACGCCGAGGCCCTAGAGCTGCTGACGGGCCTGCTGCCCAGCCTGAGTGATGCACTGCAAACCCAGCCCGACGATCTGCGCCTGCATGCCGAGCGCGCCAAGGTCCGGCTGGCCGTCGCGGATCTGCACGCGCAAGCGCGCGCCGAGACGGCGGCACGCGCGCAATGTGAATCCGTGCTGGCCGAGTTGGACCGCCTGCGGCCCTTGCTGCGGGTTCATTTCGATATTACCGAGACCTGGGTCCAGGCATATTCATGCCTGGAGCGGAAAAGCCAGGTCGGCGCCGAGCAGCAATGGTTGGCTGAACGTCGCGATCCCCGCTCCTGATTTATTTGAAAACCAGTTGAAAAGGGATAGCCATGTCGACCAATACCTACTATGTCAAGGCCTCGATAGACGCCAGCGGCAACTATGCCGACTGCAGTTATTTCACCGACCCGGCCTGTACCCAGGTGGCCGAGCAGCCTTTGCGCATTCCACAAAGCGCCGGGGTTTGTAACTTCGTGCAGGCCGCCGCCTCGCCGCTGGTGCTGGTCGGCTCGGTCTTCAAGACCCTGGGCCATGCGCCGACGCTGAACAGCCACAACTTCACGCCGGCCAATGACGAACACATCGTCGCGGTGGGCATGCCCACCAGCGAGATCGTCACCAAGGGTGTGGTGCTGATGTTCTCCAGCCCCGGGGAGGTCACCTGCCTGTATCCCAGCACCGACCCCGAGGTCAAGAACGACGACCAGTGAGCCGGCACCGTCCATCTGAGACCGAGATGAGACCAAGCTGAGACTGCCGCCAGCGCCGGGCAGGTCGACAATTCGCGGACTTGCTTGGCCGTAGATCCGTCAAAACCAAGGGTTGTCCCTTGGTTTTTTCGTTGATGGAGTCCCGGAAGGTTTCCGGAAGCTTGCCCGGGCCCGGGCTGCCTAGCGTCCGTGACGTCGCGGAGATCGCGCGGCGCCGCCGCGGGACGCTCGACCGACCCGCCCCCATCATCAAAAGAGGGTCCGAGCATGCAGCAAGACCCAGAACGCGCCGGTCGGCCGGTGCCGACCACTGGACGGGTATTCCTGGTCTCCGAGATACTGAAGGATCTGCGCAGCGAGAAACTGCAAAGCCAGGAGGAAATGGCATTTTCCTGCAGCGACCGGAAAATCCGGGTCTCGATCGCGTCGATCAAGCGGGCCGAAACCGGCAAGCCGGTGATTTACCGGGTGGCCCGCGAACTGGCACGGTATTTCGATGTGCCGGTGCAGAAACTGATACGCAGCGAGCGCAGCGGCACCGCCTGATACTGATACCAAACTGATACTGGTTGGCCGGCCGCCAGCCACCAAACTAGTCTTCGCTCAGGGGCTGCGGAATATCGACCAAGCATCGGCCTTGAACAAGTGACAAGGCCGGGACGCCGGGCCGCAGCGGCGTCTTCTATCATCGCGGGGATGAAGAACATCCTGCTGGTGTGCACCGCCAATATCTGCCGTTCGCCGATGGCCGAGGCGGTCTTGAAGGCGCAAGGCCTGTATGCGCTGGTGCAATCGGCCGGCATGCGCGCCGGGCCGCGGGGCGAGCCGGTCGATGCCCGCGCCGCCCGCGTGCTCTTGCAGCGCGGCTATGAGCTGGGCAAGAAATGGCGTTCGCGGCGCGTCCAGGCCGAGGACTTTGCCCGCTTCGATCTGGTGCTGGCGATGGACCACGACAATCTGCACGATTTGCGCCTGCTCTGCCCGGCCCCGCAGCAGGACAAGCTGCATCTGTTCCTGGATTTCGTGCCCGGCCATGCCGGCCGCGAGGTGCCCGACCCCTATTTCGGCAGCATCCAGGGTTTCGAGCATGTGCTGAGCCTGGTGGAACTGGGCGCGTCGGGATTGCGCGAAGCGCTGCAGAGCGGGCGTGTCTCGGCGCTGTGACAGCCCGGGTCGGCGCGCTACTCAATTGTGTGCTGCAGCGCTAAGCTGCGGCCATGCAGATACGCACCAAGCTCGCCCTCCATCTGGTGGTGCAGGTCGTCCTGGTGGCGCTGATGGTGGCGGCCCTGCTGCATCTGGCCTCGGCCTACCGGGCGCTTGAGCAGGCCCAGTCGCGGCGCTTCGAGGGCCATCAGCTGGCGGCCGAGCTGTATCAAAGCTCTAACGAGCTGAGCCTGATGGCGCGTCTGTTCGTGCTGCAGCAGCAGCCGCGCTATGCCCAGTTCTATGCCGACATCGTGCGCATGCGCGAGGGGCAGGCGCCGCGCCCGCTGGACTATGACGCGGCGTTCTGGGATCTGCGCCTGGCCGATGCGCAGGCCGCCGACGGACCAGGCCGGATGGCCTCGGCGCAGGAGCGCCTGCACGCGGCCGGCTTCACCGCGCAGGAACTGGGCTTGCTCGACGAGGCCCGGCAGCGCTCCGAGGCACTGATGGCGCTGGAGCGCCAGGCCATGGGTCTGATCGAGAAGCGCCCGGGCTTCACGCCGCGGCCGGAGGACTGGCGCCAGGCCCTGGATCTGCTGCATGGCGAGGCCTATCTGCGCGCCAAGGCCGAGATCGCGGCGCCGCTGCGGCGCCTGACCCAAAGCCTGGCCCAGCGGCTGGAACAGGAGCGGCTGCAGGCACAGCGCAGCGTGCGGCAGGCCTCCTATATGGCCGCCGCCATCCTGCTGGTGCTGAGCCTGCATGCGCTGTGGTCGGCGCACCGTTTCGACCGCTCGGTGCGCCAGCCGCTGGCGGCCCTGCGGGACTGGGCCCAGTCGGTGCGCTCGGGCCGCCATGGCAGCCGCACGAAGCTGCCGGTGGACACCGAGTTCGGCGAGCTGTCGGCGGTGATCGACGAGATGGCCGATGCGGTGGAGCACAGCCTGGCCGAGCTGCGCGAGGAGGTGCAGCGCCGCACCCGCGCCGAGGAGGTGGTCCAGCACCTGGCCAACCACGATGCGCTGACCGGCCTGCCGTCGCTGCGCCTGCTGCACGACCGGCTGGAGCGGGCGCTGGCCCGGGCCCAGCGCGAAGGCGAGGGCGTGGCGCTGCTGTTCATCGACCTGAACGGCTTCAAGCCGGTCAATGACCAGTACGGCCATGAGTCCGGCGATATGGTGCTTAAGGTGGTGGGCCAGCGCCTGGCCGGTGCGGTGCGCGATGCCGACACGGTGGGCCGCATCGGCGGGGACGAGTTCCTGGTCATCCTGCCCGATGTCTGCAGCCATGAGGCGGCCGTCCAGGTGCGCGACAAGCTGGACGCGCTGCTGCGCCAGCCCATCTATCTGCCGACCCACAAGCTGGTGGTGCAGATCTCGGCGGCCATCGGCATCGCCCGCTTTCCCGACATGGCCAAGGACTCCGCCAGCCTGCTGCGCCTGGCCGACGAGGACATGTACAAGCACAAGGCCGCCAGCGGGGCGGGGCGTCCGCCCTCGTCCCCGCCGATCAAGGTCGGCTGATCAGGAGGCTGCCAGGGCCACCGCCAGGCGGGCGCCGGCCACCGCGTTGTGCTTGACCAGGGCGATATTGGTGGCCAGGCTGCGGCCCTCGGTCAGCGCCTTGATGCGGGCCAGCAGATAGGGGGTGACGGCCTTGCCGGCGATGCCTTGCGCGGCCGCCTCGGCCAGGGCCTGCGCGGTGATGCGCTCGATCTCGGCTCGCTCCATCGCCTGCCCGGCCGGCACCGGGTTGGCGATCACGACGCCGCCGGCCAGGCCCAGCGCCCATTTGGTCTGCAGGAAACGCGCCTGCTCGGCTGCTGCGTCGATGCGGAAGTCGGCCTTGAAGCCGCTGTCGGGCGTGTAGAAGGCGGCGAAATTGTCCTGGCCGATCGCGATCACCGGCACGCCATGGGTTTCCAGGTACTCCAAGGTCAGGCCGATGTCGAGAATGGACTTGGCGCCGGCGCAGACCACGGCCACCGAGGTCTGCGCCAGCTCCTGCAGATCGGCCGAGATGTCGAAGGAGGTCTCGGCGCCGCGGTGCACGCCGCCGATGCCGCCGGTCACGAAGACCTGGATGCCGGCCAGCGCCGCGCAGATCATCGTCGCGGCCACGGTCGTCGCGCCGATCTTGCCGCTGGCCAGCACATAGGGCAGGTCACGCCGGCTGACCTTCAGCGCCTCGGGCGATTGGCCCAGCAGCTCCAGCTCGGCCTCGGACAGGCCGATGCGGATCTTGCCGTCGAGGATGGCGATGGTGGCCGGCACCGCGCCGCCGTCGCGAATGATCTGCTCGACCTCGCGGGCCGTCTGCACATTCTGCGGGTAGGGCATGCCATGCGAAATGATGGTGGATTCCAGCGCGACGATGGGGCTGCCGGCGGCGCGGGCGGCGGCCACTTCGGCCGAGTAGTCGATGAAGGTGTGCAGGGTGCTCATGGGGGTTCTCAGTGGATGGATTGCAGCAGTTCGGGGCCGAGATCGGGATGGACGGTGGCTTCGGTCTGCAGGGTCAGCGCCGATAGCGCGAGGCCGCGGCGGCAGGCCAGAGCCAGGTCTTGCGGGTCCTGGTACAGCGAGGCGCAGACCCCGGCCGAGAAGGCGTCGCCGGCGCCGGTGACATCGAGCACCGGCACGCTCGGCGCCGGCATTGCCAGCAGCGCGTCGCCGTCGCTGTAGAGCACGCCGGCAGCGCCCTGGGTGACGACCAGCTGTTGCAGGCCGCGCTCGCGCAGCTGGCGATGGGCGCGCCGCAGCGCGCCCGGGCTGGAGAGCGGCTTGCCGCCGCACAGTGCGGCCAACTCGCCCTCGTTCAGCAGCAGGCAGTGCACGCCGCTCAGGTTCTGCGGCAGCCGCGCCATCTTGGGCACCGAGACCGCGACGACGACCAGCGGCCGCGTGTCGGCGGCGGCCTCGCTGATCAACTGGGCCACGCTGTCGGCCGGCAGGTTCAGGTCGATCACGGTGAGGCTGGCGCTGGCGCGCTGGGCCGAGGTGAGGCGCAGGAAATCGGGTGTCAGCCTCTCGGTCAGCGCCATTTGCGCCAGGGCCAGCAGCATCGCGCCGTCGGCGTCGAGCACGGCGGTATAGCTGCCGGTGGCGGCGTCGGCGGCCTGCAGCGAGCCGCTGGTCGCGATGCCCAGCCGCGCCGCATGGGCCAGCAGCTCGCGGCCGGCCGGGTCGTCGCCGACCGCGCTGAGCAGATGCACAGGCAGGCCCAGCCGCGCCAGGTTCTCGGCCACATTGCGGGCCACGCCGCCGGGCGTCTCGCGCTGGCTGACCGGGTTCGAGGTGCCCATCTGCAGCGGCGCCAGGGTGCGCAGCTTGCGGTCCAGATTGCTGCCGCCGATGCAGACGATGGGCGCACGCTGCGGCAGCACATAGGCCCGGCCCAGCAGCCGGCGCTCGCGCGTCAGGCTGGCGATATGGCCGGCCACCGCCGAGCGCGACAGGCCCAGGCGCTCGGCCAGGTCCTGCTGGCCGATGAAGGGGTTGTCGCGTATCAGTGCGAGCAGCTGTTCTTTTTTGCTGTCCATGGTGCTTATAAACAATTGTCCGTATTGTAAAACAATTGTCTTGATCGAGGTGGTGTGCCCAGCGTGCCCGCTAAACTCGCGGCTCCCCAGTTCGCCACCGCCGCCGTGACCTCTCAGACCTGCCCCCAAGCCTTCATCCTCGACCTTGACGGCACCCTGGTCGATACGCTGGGCGACTTTGTCGCGGTGCTGAATCTGGTGCTGCAGGAGCTGGCGCTGCCGGCCGTGAGCCGCGAGTTCGTCGAGCTGACGATAGGCCAGGGCAGCGAGCACCTGATACGCAGCACGCTGGCCGAGGTGGGTGGAGCGCCCGCGCTCTACGAAACCGCCTGGTCTCGCTACCAGCAGCACTATCTGGCGCTGAACGGGCAGTTCTCGGCGGTGTTTCCCGGCGTTGTCGAGGGGCTGGAGCGGCTGGCGGCGCTGGGCCTGCCGATGGCCTGCCTGACCAACAAGCCGCTGGCCTTTGCCCGTGAGCTGCTGGCGCGCAAGGGCCTGGCCGGCTATTTCGGCTGGGTGTTTGGCGGCGACAGCTTCGAGCGCAAAAAGCCTGATCCGCTACCGCTGATCAAGACCTGCGAGGCGCTGGGCACGGCACCCGGCGCCACCTGGATGATCGGCGACTCCAGCAACGATGCCCGCGCGGCGCGCGGCGCCGGTTGCCCGGTGGTGCTGGTGCGCTATGGCTACAACCACGGTGAGCCCATCGACGCGGTGCCGGCGCTGCAGCACCTCGACCGGCTGGATCAGCTCACTGTCCCGAGCGGCTGCGCTGAATCCCCAGCAGCGCATCCTTGAGCTGGTCGTCGGCCGGCGACTTGCCCAGCCAGATCTTCAGCAGCACGCCGAAGAACTCCGGCTCCTTGATCGGCTCACCGGCGACCTTGGCGCCGTTGACATAGACCACGGTGCCGGTGCCGGGAATCCACTCGACGCTGAAGTTCTCGCCGGTCGTGAGCTTTTTCTTGGTCGCAAAGATATCGGCGATGCGCAGCACGCCGTTGATGGCCTTGGCGAACTCCTCGCGCGAGGCGTTCTGCTCCATGCCCTTGGTGAAGAGCTTGCCGAGCTCGTTGCCGTCGATCTCGCGCAGCATCTGGATGTGCAGGCGTTTCGGGCCCGGCGCGGCCAGCGCGGCCTCCGGCGTGCCGGCCTTGGCGCCCAGATACAGGCCTGCGGTATAGACCTTGAAGACGGCCTTGTAGCGAATGCCGGCGCCGTTGAGTTGCAGCTTCTGGCCGGCCACTTCGGCCGTGGGCTCGTACTTGACGCCGGCCACCTCGACCGTCTGGGCCTGGATGGGCAGGGCCATGGCCAGCAGCAGGGCCGCAAGGAATTGTCTCGACATGTCTCGCTCCGTTTTATCGGCGAAGTATGGCGCGAAGCCCGCCCGCTTGTCCGTGTTGTGCATCACGCACAAACCCTGAACGGAGTCGTCACACAAGCACTGCTAAACTGCGCCGCATCATGTTCATCACGCGCAAGCACATCAAGGGGTCGAACGACCGGGGAGCCTGGCCCTGGCGTCGCCCGTCCGACTTCGCCTGAAGCCGCTTGATTGATTGACCGCGTGCCGGCTCCTGGTTCCCGGAGCCGCACAGCCCGAACCTTCCCGGTGGGATGGACGCAGTCAAGCGACCTGACATCCGGTGTGCCTGCGTCGCCTTCGAGCGCGGGGCCGCCCTGCATCAAGGTACGTGATGATTACCGACCTCGAGTTCCAGAGCCTGGCCGCCCAGGGCTATAACCGCATCCCGCTGCTCAGCGAGGCTTTTGCGGATCTTGAAACCCCGCTGTCCCTGTATCTGAAGTTGTGCGCCGGTGCCGGCAACGGTCGGCACAGCTTCCTGCTGGAGTCCGTCGTCGGCGGCGAGCGCTTCGGCCGCTACTCCTTCATCGGGCTGCCGGCCCGCACCGTGCTGAAGAGCCAGGGGCTGCGTACCGAAGTGCTGCGCGACGACGCGGTGATAGAGACGCACGAGGGCAATCCGCTGGACTTCATCGAGGCCTACCAGCAGCGCTTCAAGGTCGCGCTGCGGCCCGGCATGCCGCGCTTTTGCGGTGGCCTGGCCGGCTACTTCGGCTATGACGCGGTGCGCTATATCGAGCCCAAACCCGCCAAGACACAGAAAAGCGGCGGCCTGGACACGCCCGATGTGATGCTCTTGCAGTGCGAGGAACTGGCCGTCATCGACAATCTGTCGGGCCGGCTCTACCTGATCGTCTACGCCGACCCCTCCCAGCCCGAGGCCTACTTCCGCGCCAAGAAGCGCCTGAGCGATCTGCGCGACAAGCTGACCTACAGCGTCTCGGCGCCCCAGGTCAAGCGCGGCCAGTCGCACCCGGTCGAGCGCGAGTTCGCACGCGCCGATTTCGAGGCCGGCGTGCTCAAGGCCAAGGACTACATCGCGGCCGGCGACTGCATGCAGATCGTGTTCGGCCAGCGCCTGCGCAAGCGCTACACCGAGTCGCCGCTGAGCCTGTACCGCGCGCTGCGTTCGCTGAATCCCAGCCCCTATATGTACTTCTACGATATGGGTGACTTCCAGATCGTCGGCGCCTCGCCGGAGATCCTGGTGCGACACGAGCGCACACCCGAGGGCCAGCAGATCACGATCCGCCCGCTGGCCGGCACCCGCCCTCGCGGCGCGACGCCCGAGCTCGATGCGGCGCTCGAAGTGGAGCTGAAGGCCGACCCCAAGGAGCGTGCCGAGCACCTGATGCTGATCGACCTGGCGCGCAACGACATCGGCCGCATCGCCAAGACCGGCTCGGTCAAACTGAGCGATGCCTTCGCGGTGGAACGCTACTCGCATGTGATGCACATCGTCTCGAATGTCGAGGGCACGCTGCGCGAGGGTTTGAGCAATATGGATGTGTTCCGCGCCGCCTTCCCGGCCGGCACCTTGAGCGGCGCGCCGAAGATACGCGCGATGCAGATCATCGACGAGCTGGAGCCGGTCAAGCGCGGCATCTATGGCGGCGCCTGCGGCTATCTGAGCTTTGCCGGCGATATGGACCTGGCGATTGCGATCCGCACCGGCATCGTGCAGGACCAGACCCTGTATGTGGCCGCCGCCGCCGGCATCGTGGCCGACTCGGTGCCCGAGCTGGAATGGAAGGAAACCGAGGCGAAGGCGCGCGCGCTGATTCGCGCGGCTGAACTGGTTGAGGAGGGCTTCTAAATGCTGCTGATGATCGACAACTACGACAGCTTCACCTTCAATCTGGTGCAGTACTTCGGTGAACTCGGCGCCGAGGTCAAGGTGGCCCGCAACGACGAGATCACGCTGGAAGAAATCGCCGCCCTGAAGCCCGACCATCTGGTGCTTTCGCCCGGGCCCTGCTCGCCTGCCGAGGCCGGCATCTGTGTGCCGGCCATCCAGCATTTCATCGGCAAGCTGCCCATCCTCGGTGTCTGCCTGGGTCATCAGAGCATGGGGGCGGCGCTGGGCGGCAAGATCGTGCGCGCCAAAACCCAGATGCATGGCAAGGCCAGCACCATCACGACCGACCAGAAGGGCGTGTTCAAGGGCCTGCCTCGCGACTTCAGTGTGATCCGCTACCACTCGCTGGTGATCGAGGAAGCGTCCTGCCCCCAGGAGTTCGAGATCACCGCGCGCAGCGAGGACGGCGAGATCATGGGCGTGCGCCACCGCGAGCTGGCCGGCACGGCCACGCCGCTGGAGGGCGTGCAGTTCCATCCCGAGTCCATCCTGTCCGAGCATGGCCATGCCATGCTGAAGAACTTCCTGGAGCGAGCACTGTGAATATCGTCGATCTGCGCAGCGATACCGTCACCCGACCCACGGCCGCGATGCGCGAGGCGATCGCGCGCGCCGAGGTGGGCGACGACGTCTTCGGCGACGACCCGACGGTGCTGGCCTTGCAGGCACGCATGGCCGCGCTGACCGGCATGGAGGCGGCGCTGTTCATGCCCTCGGGCACGCAGAGCAATCTGTGCGCGATGCTGGCCCATTGCGAGCGCGGCGACGAGTACATCGTCGGCCAGCTGGCCCACACCTACCGCTATGAAGGCGGTGGCGCGGCCGTGCTGGGCAGCATCCAGCCCCAGCCGCTGAGCCAGGATGGTCGTGGCCGGATGGATCTGGCCGACATCGCGGCGGCCATCAAGCCGAACGATCCTCACTTCGCGCGCAGCCGCCTGCTGTGCCTGGAGAACACCTGGAACGGCCAGGTCATGCCGCACGCCTATCTGGCCGAGGCCACGGCCCTGGTGCGTCGTCACGGCCTGAGCTGCCATCTGGACGGGGCGCGGGTGTTTAACGCGGCGGTCACCGATGCCGGGGAGGGTGGCGATGTGTTCGCGGCGCTCGCGCGCATCACCGCGTATTTCGACAGCGTCTCGGTCTGCTTCAGTAAGGGCCTGGGCGCGCCGGTGGGCTCGATGCTGTGCGGCTCGGCCGCGCTGATCACCAGGGCGATGCGGGTGCGCAAGATGGTTGGCGGCGGCATGCGCCAGGTCGGCCTGCTGGCGGCCGCAGCCAACCATGCGCTGGATCACCATGTGCTGCGCCTGCGTGAGGACCATGCGCTGGCCGCCAGCCTGGCCGAGGGGCTCGCGGGCATCGAGGGGCTGAGCGTGCGCCCGGTGGACACCAATATTGTTTTTGCTGATGTGACCGACGGACGCGGCGCCGATCTGCTGGCCCATCTGAAGGCGCAGGGCATCCTGGCCACAGGCCTGATCGGCCTGCGTTTCGTGACCCACCTGGATGTCGATGCCGAAGGTATCCGCCGCACCGTGGCCGCCGTGCGCGAGTTCTTCGCCGCCGGTGCCAAGGCGCCGGCCCCAGCAGTCCGCGCTGCGACCGGACCGTATTGAGATTTGCAGGAGCGACAAGCATGCCCATTACCGACAACGAAGCCCTGACCCGCGTCATCGAGCACCGCGAGATCTTCCATGACGAGATGCTGACCCTGATGCGCCGCATCATGGCCGGCGAGATGTCGCCGGTGATGGCCTCGGCCCTCCTGATCGGCCTGCGCGTCAAGAAGGAAACCATCGGCGAGATCACCGCAGCCGCGCAGGTGATGCGCGAGCTGAGCAACAAGGTGCCGGTGCCGCCAAGCCCGCACCTGGTCGATGTCGTCGGTACCGGCGGCGATGGCGCCCACACCTTCAATATCAGCACCTGCTCGATGTTCGTCGCGGCCGCAGCCGGCGCGCAGATCGCCAAGCATGGCAACCGCAGCGTCTCCAGCAAGACCGGTAGCGCCGATGTGCTGGAGGCGCTGGGCGCCAACATCATGCTGAGCCCGGCCCAGGTGGCCGAGAGCGTCAAGCAGACCGGCATCGGCTTCATGTTCGCGCCGAATCACCATCCGGCGATGAAGAACATCGCCCCGGTGCGGCGCGAGCTGGGTGTGCGCACCATCTTCAACATTCTGGGCCCGCTGACCAATCCGGCCGATGCGAAGAACATCCTGATGGGCGTCTTCCACCCCGATCTGGTCGGCATCCAGGTGCGCGTGATGCAGCGCCTGGGCGCCGAGCATGCGGTGGTGGTCTATGGCAAGGACGGCATGGACGAGATCTCGCTGGGCGCGGCCACCTTGGTCGGCGAGCTGAAGAACGGCGAGGTGCGCGAGTACGAGATCCATCCGGAAGACTTCGGTCTGGCCATGGTGAGCAACCGCAGCCTCAAGGTCGCCGGTCCCGAGGAATCGCGCGTGATGCTGATGGGCGCGCTGGAAAATGTCGAAGGGCCGGCGCGCGATATCGTGATCCTGAATGCCGGCGCGACGCTCTACGCGGCCAATGTTGCCGAATCGATCGCCGAGGGCATTGCCAAGGCCCGTGCCGCGATCGCGTCCGGTGCCGCCAAGGCCAAGCTGGCGCAGTTCGTCGCGGCGACCCAGTCGCTGGGCAAGGCTTGAGAGAGAGAAAGATCGAGATGGACGACATCCTGAAGCGCATCGTTGCGGTCAAGCACGAGGAGATCAAGGCGGCGCGCGCCGCGCTGCCGCTGGCGACCGTGCGGCGCGAGGCCGAGCAGCTCGGCGGCCTGCGCGATTTCGAGGCCGCGCTGCGCGCCAGGATCGCTGCAGGCCATAGTGCAGTGATCGCCGAGATCAAGAAGGCCAGCCCCAGCAAGGGCGTGATTCGCGCCGACTTCCGGCCCGCCGAGATCGCTGCCAGCTACGAAAAGTACGGCGCAGCCTGCCTGAGCGTGCTGACCGATGCGCAGTTCTTCCAGGGCGCGCCGGCCTATCTTCAGCAGGCCCGGGCGGCCTGCGCGCTGCCGGTGCTGCGCAAGGACTTCATGGTCGACGAGTACCAGGTCTATGAGGCCCGCGCGATGGGGGCCGATTGCATCCTGCTGATCGCCGCCTGCCTGGAAGACGCGCAGATGGCCGATCTGGAGGCCTGCGCGCAAAGCCTGGGCCTGGCGGTGCTGGTCGAGGCGCACGACGGCGCCGAGCTGGACCGCGCGCTGCGGCTGAAGACGCCGCTGGTCGGCATCAACAACCGCAATCTGCGCAGCTTCGAGGTCACGCTGGACACGACCCTGGGCCTGCTGAAGAACGTGCCGGCCGATCGTCTGCTGGTCACCGAGAGCGGCATCCTCGGCCCGGCCGATGTGCGGACCATGCGCGCGGCCCAGGTCAATGCCTTCCTGGTCGGCGAGGCCTTTATGCGCGCGCCCGATCCCGGCGCGGCGCTGGCCGAGCTGTTCGCGTGAGTGCCGACGCGGTCTCTGGCGGCTGGGCGCCCATCGTCGAGGCCTGGCGCGCCAGCCCGGCCGGCCAGGGCCTGGAGGCCTATCTGGCCCAGCGCCGCGCTGCCGGTGCGACGATCTATCCGCCCGAGCCCTATCGCGCGCTGCAGCTGACCCCGCTGGACCAGGTCAAGGTCGTGATCCTGGGTCAGGACCCGTACCACGGCCCGGGGCAGGCCGAGGGCCTGTCCTTCTCGGTGCCGCGCGGTCTCAAGAAACTGCCGCCCAGCCTGCGCAATATCTACAAGGAGTTGCAGCGCGATCTGGGCCTGACGCCGCCGGCCCATGGCCATCTTGCCACCTGGGCCGAGCGCGGCGTGCTGCTGCTCAACACCTGCCTGACGGTCGAGGACGGCGCGCCGGCCAGCCATGCCAAACGGGGTTGGGAGGCGCTGACCGATGCGCTGATCCGGGCCGCGGCGGCCGATGCTGCACCCAAGGTCTTCATGCTCTGGGGCGCGCACGCCCAGGCTAAGGCGATGCTGATCGCGGCGGCCGGTCCCCAGCATCTGATCCTGCAGTCCAACCATCCCTCGCCGCTGTCGGCGACACGGCCGCCGCTGCCCTTCATCGGCTGCGGTCATTTCTCGCGAGCCGCCCAGTGGCTGGCCGAGCAGGGACGGGCGCTGGAGTGGCGTTTACCGGAATAACCCTGATTTGGTGCCTTATTGGTATTAACCCGAGATTAAGGCAGAACCCGCGTCACTGAGGGTAAATCAGTGGAATACCAATTGACGTACCGGTATCTCTGGTACTAGACTGGTATTAACATGAGAACGGTCCTCGAACGCGCGCTCGATGCGCTCACTCCCAGCCATATCAAGACCATACGCTACCTGGTGGGCGTCGATGGCGGTGGCACCGGCACCCGTCTGCGGCTGGCCGATCTGGATGGTCGCCCGCTGGGTCAGGGTGAGGCCGGGCCCTCGGCCTTGGGGCAGGGGGCCGAGCAGGCTTGGCATCATATCCAGCAAGCCCTGCAGGCGGCTTGCCGGCAGGCGGGCCTGGACTCGCTGAACCTGGCCGAGTGTGCCATCGGTCTGGGGCTGTCGGGGGCCACCGTCGTCGAGCAGGCCCAGGCTTTCATGCGCATCCAGCCCGGCTATGCCCATGTGGTGCTGGACAACGACGGCTACACCACGGTGCTGGGTGCCCATGGCGGCGCGCCGGGCGCGGTGGTCGCGGCCGGCACCGGTTCGGTGGGCGAGGCCTTGCGAGCCGATGGTTCGCGCGTCATGAGCAGCGGCTGGGGCTGGATCAACGGCGACGAGGGCAGCGGTGCCTGGCTGGGGCTGAAGGCGATGCGCCATGCCCAGCAGGCGCTGGACGGCCGGGTGCCGGCCGGGCCGCTGGCCCGCGCGGTCTGGGCTTTTGCCGGTAGCGACCGCGAAACCCTGCTGGCCTGGTGCGCCAGCGCCGCCCAGCATGGCCACGCGCGATTGGCGCCGCTGGTGTTCGAGAACGCCGCGCATGATCCGGTTGCCCAGGGCTTCGTCAACGAGGCCGTGGCCGAACTGGAGCGTCTGGCCTTGGCGCTCGACCCGCAAGGGCAGTTGCCGCTGGCGCTGTGCGGCAGTGTGGCGCTGCGTCTGGCGCCGCTTTTTTCCGAGTCGATACGAGCCCGCTGCGTCGCGCCCCAGGGCGATTCGGCCGCGGGCGCGCTGCTGCTGGTTCGCGGCGCCTTAACCGAGATGGGGTCCTAAGAAAATCATGTCAAGCGCCGCCAAGCTGCCCTTTCAATTCAAACCCGATCCGCAGGCCGCCTCGCCGCTGTATATGCAGCTGGCCCAGAAGCTGGCCCAGGCGATCCGCGACGGCCAGTACCACGCCGACGAGGCCCTGCCCTCGGAGCGGGTGTTGTCCGAATCGCTGGATCTCTCGCGCGTCACGGCCCGCAAGGCCATCGACCGGCTGGTCGAGCAGGGGCTGATCATCCGCAAGCGCGGCTCGGGCAACTACATTGCGCCCAAGCTGGAGCAGCCGCTGTCGCGCCTGACCAGTTTCTCGGAAGAGCTGCACCAGCGCGGCTTCAAGCCCAGCTCGCGCTGGCTGACGCGCAGCTTCTCGCTGGCCGCGCCCGATGAGCAGCTGAGTCTGGGTCTGACCACGGGCGAGCGGGTCTCGCGCCTGGAGCGCCTGCGCCTGGCCGACACGGTGGTGATGGCTTACGAGGTCAGCGTGCTGCCCGAGGCGGTGCTGCCCGATCCGCAGGCCGTCGAGGCCTCGCTGTACGCCCATCTGGCCCAGCATGGCGGCGCGCCGGTGCGCGCGCTGCAGCACATCCGCGCCATCAATGCCGAGCCCAAGCTGGCCGAGTTGCTGGAAGTGCCGGTGGGGCAGGCGGTGCTGTTCATCACGCGGGTGGGCTTTCTGGAGTCGGGCCAGGCGGTGGAGCTGACGCACTCCTACTGCCGCAGCGATTACTACGACTTCGTCGCCGAGATGCGGCGTGAGGGCTGAGGCGGGGATGAGTTTGGGCCAGACCATCGAGGGCTATGTCCTGACGCCGCAGGGCTTTGTGCGCGGCACGCTGACCCAGCGGGACGGCCGCATCGCGGCCATCAGCGGCGAGCCGGTCAGCGAATCCGAGGTCCGCCACGGCCGGGCGCTGCCGCTTGTGCTGCCGGGCTTCATCGATGTGCATGTGCATGGCGGTGGCGGGCGCGACACGATGGAAGGCGGCGACGCCGCGCTGGCGATCGCCCGCATGCACGCACGCCACGGCACGACCGCGCTGCTGGCGACGACGATGACGGCGCCAATGGGGGATATCCGCACGGCGCTGAGCGCGCTCGGCCCGGTCTGCCGCGAGCGCGCGAGCGGCAGCGCCCGGGTGCTGGGCGTGCATCTGGAAGGCCCCTACATCAACCCCGGCAAGCTCGGCGCCCAGCCCGACTTCGCCAAGCCGGCCAGCATCGAGGAAATCCAGGCGCTGCATGCGCTGGCCCCGATCCGGCTGATCACGCTGGCGCCCGAGCTGCCCGGCAATCTGGATCTGATCAGCGCGCTGCGTGCGGCCGGTTTCCAGGTGCAGATCGGCCATACGCTGGGCACTTACGAGGATGGCGTGGCCGCGCTGGCGCATGGCGCCGGTGGCTTCACCCATCTGTTCAATGCGATGACCGGCCTGCACCACCGTGAGCCGGGCATGGTGGGCGCGGCGCTGGCCCATGCGCAGTATTCGGAAATCATTCCCGACCTGCTGCATGTGCATCCGGGCGCGATCAAGGTGGCGCTGCGCGCCATCCCCTGCCTGTTCTGCGTCAGCGATTCGACCGCCGCAGCCGGCATGCCCGATGGCGAGTACAGCCTGGGCAGCCACAAGGTGCGCAAGTGCATGGGCGGCGTGCGCCTGCCCGACGGCACGCTGGCGGGCAGCACGCTGACGCTGGACCAGGCGTTGCGCAATCTGGTGGGGCTGGGGCTGGAGATCGCGGACGCCTCGCGCCGCGTCTCCACCCATGCGGCCGATTACATGGGCCTGGACGATCGCGGCCGCCTGGCCGTCGGCGCCTGGGCCGATTTGGTGGTGATGGACCGGGATCTGCAGTTGCAGCGTGTGCTTGTTGAAGGGGAAGAGATTGACATCGCGAATGCTTGAGGAAGCGCTGAGCGCGCCCGCCGCCGTGGCGCGCCAGCTGGCCGCCGACCAGAATGCCTATGCGGCACTTGGCGAGGCGCTGCGCGCCAGCCCGCCGACCAGCCTGCTGACGGTGGCCCGCGGCAGCTCCGACCATGCGGCCCACTACATGGCCTATCTGATGATGGCGCGGCTGGGCCGGCTGGTGACTTCGCTGCCGATGTCGCTGATCACGCTGTACCAGAGCAAGATCGAGTGCAAGGGCCTGGTCTCGCTGGCCTTCTCGCAGTCCGGCCAGAGCCCGGACCTGGTGGCGCCGACGAAATTCTTCAGCGCCGGCGGGGCCCGCACCGTGGCCTTTGTGAACGCCGAGGGCTCGCCGCTGGCGGCCGCCGCCCAGCATGTGTTCGGCCTGCATGCCGGCCCGGAGCAGAGCGTCGCCGCGACCAAGAGCTATATCGCCCAACTGGTGGCCGGTGCCCGCGTGGTCGCGGCCTGGCAGGCGGACGAAGACCTGTCCGCCGCGCTGCAGACCCTGCCGCAGGCGCTGGAGAGGGCGGCCGCGCTGCGCTGGGATGTGGCGGTCGAGGCCTTGAAGGATGCCGACAAGCTGTTCGTGATCGGCCGCGGCACCGGCCTGGCGATCGCGATGGAGGCGGCGCTGAAGTTCAAGGAGACCTGCGGCATCCAGGCCGAGGCCTTCTCGGGTGCCGAGGTCAAGCACGGGCCCATGGCCCTGGTCGAGGAGGGCTATCCGCTCTTGGTGTTCGCGCCGCGCGGCCCGGCCCAGGCCGGCCTGATCGCGCTGGCCGAGGAGATGCGCGGCCGTGGCGCGCGCGTGCTGCTGGCAGCCCCGGCCGGCACACCCGGCGCGGAGCTGGAACTGGCGTGCACCGGCAACGAGGATCTGGACCCGATCGCCGCTGTGCAGAGCTTCTACCCGATGGTGGAAGCGCTGGCGCGCGCGCGCGGGCTCAACCCCGACCAGCCGCGCCATCTGGCCAAGGTCACGAAGACGCATTGATCATGAGCGCCACCCCTGCTTTCCAGCCCGGCCGTCTGGTGATGGTCGATATCCAGGGCAAATCCCTGGACGCGGCCACGGCCGCTTTTCTGCGCGAGCACCATATCCGCGCCGTCTGCCTGTTCCGCAAGAATCTGGGCAGCGAGGCCGAGGTGCGCCAGCTGACCCGCGATCTGCGCGAGGTGATGGGGCCCGAGGCCCTGATCGGCCTCGACCAGGAGGGCGGCTCGGTGGTGCGCGCGACCTTCCTGCCGCAGCCGCCCTCGGCGATGGCGCTGGGTGCGGCCGGCGACGAGGCCTTGACCGAGCGGGTCGGCGCCGCGGTGGCCCGCGGCCTGCGCGGCATCGGCGTGAACTGGAATTTCGCGCCGGTCACCGACATCAACAACAACCCAGCCAACCCGGTGATCGCCGAGCGCAGCTTTGCCGAGACCGCCGACGAGGTGACCCGGCTGGCCGGAGCCTGGATGCGCGGCTCGCTGGCCGCCGGCGTGGCCTGCTGCATCAAGCATTTCCCCGGCCATGGCGACACCCATGTCGACTCGCACCTGGACCTGCCGACGGTGGACAAGAGCCGCGCCGAGCTGGACGCGCTGGAGCTGCGGCCCTTCAAGGCCTTGCGCGAGCTCGCACCCTCGGTGATGACGGCCCATATCGTCTATCCGCAGATCGATCCCGACTATCCCGCCACGCTGTCGAAGAAGGTGCTGGGCGGCATCCTGCGCGAGGAGCTGGGCTACGAAGGCGTGGTCATCACCGACGCGCTGATGATGAAGGCCATCGCCGAGCGCTATGGCTATGCGCGCGCGGCGGTGCTGGCCATCGACGCCGGCGCCGACATGATCCTGGCGCAGGGCTCGCTGGAGGAGCAGGGCCAGTCTATCGCGGCCTTGCAAGCGGCCTTTGCCAGCGGCGAGCTGACACAAGCCCAGGGCGAGCGCGCCGCTGCGCGCCTGGACGCGCTGGCCCGCGCCTACCCGGTGGTGCATGACGACTACCGCGGCACGCAGCGCGACGGCGATGACGCACTGATGCGCCAGGCCTGGGCGGCCGGGCTGACGGCGCTGCGCGGCGCGCAGGCGCCGGCACGCAGCGAGCGGCTGCGTGTCTATGTGCAGGACAGCGTGCCGACCGACGGCGTCTCCGAGGCGGGTCCGACCGGCGCGCAGGTGCGGGCACTGTTCGACGGTTTCGGCGATGTGGACTTCGTCGCGCTGGATGACATTGCCGCGCTGGC
Organism: Paucibacter sp. XJ19-41; assembly: GCF_028462495.1. Lineage (NCBI taxonomy): Bacteria > Pseudomonadati > Pseudomonadota > Betaproteobacteria > Burkholderiales > Sphaerotilaceae > Roseateles > Paucibacter sp. XJ19-41. The sequence continues at coordinate 12,540 of NZ_JAQOWX010000042.1, read as the reverse complement.
CTGGGCCGATGTGCCGGCCGACGGCCGCCGCACCATCGTCGCCTCGACCCACCGGGCCCGTTACGGCGAGCAGGCGGGCCAGTGGCGGCCGGACCTGCACTTGGTGCTGTGGAACCCGTTCCAGGCGCTCGATGTGGCCGCACCGACGGTCATCACCTGGGGCTATGCCGATGGCGCGCTGGCCGCGCTGCGCGACTGGCTGCAGGGCCACAGCCAGGCGGCGGCGCGCTCGCCCGTGACTCTGAACTGAGGACGCCATGACCCCGCCACGCTCCCCCTTCGCTTCCCCGATCCGCTGGGTGCCCACGCTGTACTTTGTGCAGGGCATGCAGTTCTTCGTCGTGATGCTGATCGCCGGCCTGATGTTCAAGAACATGGGTGTGGCCAATGACCAGATCGCGCGCTGGACCGGCTTGCTGGGCCTGGCCTGGGCGATCAAGCCGCTGTGGAGTCCGTTCCTGGAGCTGGCGCGCAGCAAGAAGCTGATCGTCGTCGCGATGCAGTTCACCGGTGCAGCGGGTCTGGCGCTGATGGCGCTGGCGCTGCAGCTGCCGATGTGGTTTGCGGCCAGCATCGCGGTGCTGTTCGTGCTGGCCTATGCCTCGGCCACCCATGACATTGCCTGCGACGGCCTCTATATGGCCAGCCTCGACGCCAGGCAGCAGGCCGCCTATGCCGGCTGGCAGGGTGCGTTCTTCAATGCCTCCAAGTTTCTGACCCTGGGCGGACTGCTGGTGCTGGCCGGCCAGCTGGAGCGCAGCATGGGCGTGATGAACGCCTGGTCGGTGATCTTTGCGCTGCTGGCGGTGCTGCTGGCCCTGCTGGCGGCCTACAACGCCTATGCGCTGCCCGGCACGCTGAATACCGGCCATGCCGAGCTGACGGCCGCCAGCGTCTGGCGCACGCTGCGCGAGGTGATCGCCGATTTCCTGAGCAAGCCGGGCATCTGGTTGATGGTGCTATTCATTGTGCTGTTCCGCTTCGCCGAGGGGCAGGTGCAGACCATAGGCCCGTTGTTCCTGATCGAGGCGCGCGACAAGGGTGGCCTGGGCCTGAGCACCGAGCAGGTCGGCGGCGTCTATGGCACGGTGGGCACGGCGGCCTTTCTGGTCGGCAGCATCCTGGGCGGCTACTTCACCTCCTGGCTGAGCCTCAAGCGCGCGATGCCCATCCTGATCATCGCGATGGCCGTGCCCAATGTGACCTTCTACTACCTGAGCCTGACACTGCCGCAGGACATGTTCCATGTCGGTGCCGCCATTGCGGTGGAGATGCTGGGCTACGGCTTCGGCTTCGTTGGCATGATTCTCTACATCATGCAGGTCGTCGCCCCGGGCAAGTTCCAGACCGCGCATTACGCGCTGGGCAGCGGTGTGATGCAGCTGGGCTTCATCTTCTCCAAGACCATCAGCGGCGACATCCAGCTGGCCATGGGCTACCAGAGCTTCTTCCTCTGGACCATTGCCTGCGGCGCGCCAGCCCTGCTGCTGCTGCTCTTCGTCAAGATCCCGGCCGCGCGAGCGGCGGCGCCCGTCGAGCCCGGCGCGGCCGAGCCTGTTGCCACCCGCTGAAGAAAAGACACCGACATGTCCAGTGCTTTGCGCGCGGCGGCGCTGGCCGCCGCCCTGACCACCGTTTGCCTTTGTCAACCTGCGCGGGCGCAAGCGCCTGCGCAGGTTTTTTTTGACGATTTCAGCTACCGCCACAGCGGCGAGCTGGGCAGCGGCGGCTGGACCCCGCGCAGCCAGACCGGCCATCCCGGCATCCCAGGCGCGCAATGGCGCAGCGACGCGCTGAGCCTGCTGGACGATGCCGAGCTCAAGGGCAACCGCCTGCTGCGCCTGCGCGCCGCCACCGATGGCACCGGGCAGGGCACGCAGCAGGTGCAGCTGTGCCATGCGCGCAAATATCTGGAGGGCACGTATGCGGCGCGGCTGCGCTTTCGCGATGCGCCCAGCAGCGGCGCCGACGGCGACCCGGTGATCCAGACCTTTTATGTGGTCAGCCCGCTGAAGCACGACTTCGATCCCGAGTTCAGCGAGATCGATTGGGAGTACCTGCCCAACGGCGGCTGGGGCAGCCCGGACACCCGCATCTACGGCATCAGCTGGCAGACCGTCAAGCTGGAGCCCTGGCAGGCCTTCAACGGTTCGCACCAGGAGCGCGGCTCGCTCAACGGCTGGCACACGCTGATGATGCAGGTGCTGGACGGCGAGGTACGCCTCTTCATCGACGGCCGCCAAGTGGCCACGCATGGCGGGCGCAACTACCCGGTGGTGCCGATGTCGATCAACTTCAATCTGTGGTTCTCGCCCGGTGGCCTGCTGCCGGCCAGCGCCACGCCGCGGGTCTATGAGCAGGATGTGGACTGGGTCTTTCATGCGCGCAACGCGCGGCTGAGCCCGGCCGAGGTGGCGGCGCAGGTGGCTGCGCTGCGCCAGGCCGGTTCTGCCCGCGTCGACCAGGTGCCGCCGGCCCAGCCACCGCTGGACAGCCGCTGCGACTTCTGAGCCCGGTCCGTAACAGTCGATGAATCAACGCTACGCCTCGGTCGATGCGCTGCGCGGCCTGTGTGTCGCCGCGATGCTGCTGGTCAACAACCCCGGTGACTGGGGCCATGTCTATGCGCCGCTGCAGCATGCGGCCTGGCATGGCTGCACGCCGACCGATCTGATCTTTCCCTTCTTCCTGTTCATCGTCGGCGTCTCGCTGAGCCTGGCGCTAAGTCCCAAGGTCGAGGCAGGCGTCGCCATCGCGCCGCTGCGCCGCGCAGTGCTCGTACGTGCGCTGCGCATCCTGCTGCTGGGCCTGGCCCTGCATGCGCTGGCCTGGTGGCTGATGGACAAACCCCACTTCCGCCTGATGGGCGTGCTGCAGCGCATCGCGATCTGCTTTGCGCTGACCGGGCTGGCAGCCCTGGTGCTGCGGCCGCGCCAGCAATGGGGCCTGCTGCTGGCCTTGCTGCTGGGCTGGGGGCTGTTGCTGCTGAGCGGCGGCAGCCTGGACAAGGCCGGCAATATCGCTGCCCGGGTCGACAGCCTGCTGCTGGGACCTCTGGCCTACGAATGGCGCGAGGGCCTGGCCCATGAGCCCGAGGGCCTGCTGTCTACCCTGGGTGCGCTGGCCACCACCATGCTGGGCCTGCGCGTTGGCGCCTGGCTGCGCGAACGCCACACGAAGGCGCTGTTGGCCACCGGTCTGCTCTGCCTCGTGGCGGGCTGGCTGTGGAGCCAGTGGCAGCCGATGAACAAGCAGCTGTGGACACCCAGCTTCGTGCTGTGGAGCGGCGGCGTCGCGACCCTGACCCTGCTGCTGGCCCAGCGCCTGATCGATCAGCGCGGCTGGCCGGCGCTGGGGCGCAGCTTCGGGGTCAACGCGATCACGGCGTATGCGGGGGCTTGGGTGATGAGTGTGGTGCTGGACGGCATGGGCTGGTCCGGGCCGCTCTACCGTCTTGGGCTGGGCTGGCTGCCGCTCGCGCCCGAGGCGCGCTCACTGGCGTATGCCCTGTGCTTTGTGCTGGTCTGGGTCTGTGTTGCCCGGGCTTTGGACCGGCGCGGCCTCTACGTCAAGATCTAGCCAGGACCGTCGGTCGTCTGCGAGAGTTTTCTTCGATGCCTGATCGCCGGGGTCTGCCCGGTGCCCTGTGGTGCGGGCCCAGTGCCGCCGCCCATCTTTCGCGGTCCTCGCGGCCGCCCGTTTCACGAGTACCGCCATGTCCCCAAGTCCTGCATCCTGGCCTCAGTTGAGCGGTGAGCGCTGCCACAGCATTGACGCGCTGCGAGCCCTGACCATTGTTGCGATGCTGCTGGTCAACGAATGGCACGGCGTCAGCGGCGTTCCGCAGTGGTTGCGTCACTATCCTGCGGACGCCGACGCGATGAGTGTTGCCGACCTGGTGTTTCCCTTCTTTCTTTTCATCGTCGGCATGTCCATTCCGCCTGCGCTGCAGGGCCGGCTGTCCTCGCGTGGCATCGCTGCGGCACTTGGCACGGTGGCGCTGCGCAGCTTGGGCCTGGTCGTGCTGGGCGTGCTGATGGTCAATACCGAAGCCGGGCATTTCTTCGCTGCGGCGATGCCGTTGCCCATCCATGCCTGGGCGGTGCTCAGCTGCCTGGGCTTCTTTCTGATCTGGGGCTCGGTGCGCGGCGGACCCGCGCTGGCTTGGCCCTGGCGTGTGGCGGGCTGCGCGCTCTTGCTGGTGCTGGCCTGGGTCTGGCGCGGCGGTCCCGACGGCAGCGAGCGCATCGCCCCGCAGTGGTGGGGCATTCTGGGCCTGATCGGTTGGGCCTATGGCATCGCCTGCCTGGCCTACCTGGCGCTTCGCGGGCGTCTGTTGCTGCTGCTCGCGGCCATAGGCGTTGCGCTGGGCTGGCGCATGTTGGGGGCCGGCTGGGGCGACGGGCATGCGGCCCATGCGCTGATCGTGCTGGCCGGTGCGGTGACCATGCTGCTGTTCTACGACCAGGCCCTGCCTCTGGCCCTGCCGAAGCGGCGAGCGCTGGCGCTGTGCTTTGCGCTGCTGATGCTGCTGTTGGCGACTTTGCTGCGGCCTGCCTATCCGATCTCCAAGATTTATGCCTCACCGAGCTGGGTTCTCTACAGCTCGGCGCTCAGCGTGCTGGCCTTTGGCGGGTTGCATGCATGGCTGGATGTGGGACATCGCTTGATGCCTGGTTGGCGCTGGTTGGCGCCGGTGGCCGCAAACCCGCTGCTGACCTATTTACTGCCGTTTGCACTCGGCGCGCTGGCGCACCTGTTAGGCCTGACATGGCCGACTCCGGTACTGCGGCATGGTGTTGCCGGCGTGCTGGCGGGCAGCGTGTTCCTGCTTTTTGTGTTGTGGCTGGTGCGCCTGCTGAGCGCGCGTGGCGTGCGCCTGCGGGTCTAGCGCGCATTGCCGGGGCGTGGCGCCAGCCCGCCCTTGAGAGACAAGGCCTTGGGCATGCCTCGCAGGCGCTGCCATGGCCGCCAGCACCCGGGCGCTGCGCCAGCGTCGCGGTGCCCGGGTGCGGCGATGCCGCGCCGATCCTGATCCGCGCGCCCCTCTCCGACCGGTGACTGGCTCGACGCCAACTGGCCGACGAGCCGCTCTCCTTGCCCGGCCGCCAGGCCAGATGCTGACCACAAGCACATGGTGCCGAATAAATACCGATTGCAGGCCTATTGCAAGCACCAATGCACTACCAAATCGCGCAAGTGTCCTCAGTCACTGTGTCGCAAACCCCGACAAATCAGGGAAAACGCGGATCATGAAGTGGTAGCAAAGTGGAGTTATTGAATCGTACATTGGCATCCGATTGGTTTCTTTTGATGCCATCTAGGGGAGGCCGAATGCCTGCCATGCACTCCACAAGCAGGCAAGGGTTTCGCGTTTAAACAGGCCGCTTCATTGACGGCCATATCGAGGAGCAGTTCATGAAGATGGTCAGACAGACCCCCATCGCGGCCGCCGTGTCGCTGACATTGCTGAGTGCGGTCTTTGCCGCCCAGGCTCAGCAGGCCGATCAAGCGGCCAAGAAAGCGGAAGCAAGCCAGCTCGACCAGGTGGTCATCACCGGCATTCGCGCGTCGCTGGAAACGGCCGCCAACATCAAGAAGAACGCCAGTGCCGTGGTCGACGCCGTGTCTGCCGAAGATGTGGGCAAGCTGCCTGACGCCGATGTCGGCCAGGCGCTGGGGCGCATTCCCGGCATTTCGATCGGCCGGGCCTTCGGGCAGGGCTCGTCGGTGTCGATCCGCGGTACCGATCCCCAGATGACCTACACCACCTTGAACGGTCAGACCGTGGCCTCGACAGGCTGGTACGACCAGAACGACATCGATCGCTCCTTCAATTATTCGCTGCTGCCTGCCGAGTTGATCGGTGGCATGGAGGTCTACAAGTCCTCTCAGGCCAACCTGACCGAGGGCGGCATCGGCGGGACGGTCATCGTCAAGACCCGCAAGCCGCTGGACTTGGCGGCCCATACCGCTTTTGCGACCGTGCGTTACGGTGATGGCACCATCAGCGAGCCTGAGAAAGACGTCTCCGGGCTGTACAGCTGGCGCAACGAAGGCCGCACCCTTGGCGTGCTGGTCGCCGGCGGCACCTCCCGCGGCAACTACATCCGCCGGGGCATTGAAGCCGACAGCCGCTGGTCTTCAGACGTCGCGCCCACCACCTTCTTGCAGGAGCGCAAGCGCGACGCGCTCAATGTCGCATTGCAAGCCCGGCCGATTCAAGGCCTGGAAGTTGGCCTGAGCTTGTTGAACATGAAGCTGTCTGCCGACAGCTCCAACACCAGCCATTACCTGTTCCACGGCCCCAACTGCACCAAGCGGAATCCGGCGGTCAAGTCCACCTTCAATCCCGACGGCATCTGCCTCAGCAGCACGACCACGGCTGCCAATCCGCTTCCGAACAGCTTCCTCCAGGTCTGGGCACGTGCGGCCGAGATGAGCTCTGACAGCGTCTCTTTTGACGCGCACTACACGCTCGACAAGGCGAAGTTCGACTTTGTCATGGGGAGCACCAAGGCCAAGGGCGGCACTTCGGTGACCAGCAACTACCAGACGCGCTCGTGGACAGATCCCTCTGACCCGGTCGGCTTCGAGTACTTCAAGCCGCCCGCCTGGCAAGGCACGATCGATGCTACCGGCAAGCAGATCGTCGTCAGCCCCACCGCGGACCCGTCTTTCAATCTGAGCCATATGCCCAAGAAGATGGGGCCTCAGGACTGGGCCGCGCTGGCCGGTCCGAACCGAGACAAGGAACAGTACGCCCAGCTGGACGGCACTTTCGATCTGAACTGGGGTGCCATCAGCGTCTTCAAGACGGGGGTTCGCTTTGCCGACCACACCTTCGAGAAGCGGGGCTACCGTCCGCGCTGGAATGCGACCATGGTGCCTGCCGACACATCCAGCCTGTTCAATGGCTCGGTCCAGGTGGCAAGCTGGCATGTGCCGCGGCCGAACATCGGCGCCATGATCAACAACACCCAGCAGAACGTCGAAACCTGGATCGAGAACCGCGCTGCCTACGGCGAACTGAACGAGAAGAATCGTTCGGCCTACGGCATGTTCGAGTTTGACACCCAGGACGTGCGCGGCAACTTCGGCCTGCGCTACATCTCCACCACGATCACGAGCACCGGCTACAAGTTCGACGGATCGCCGCTGCAGCCGGGCGACTACGCCGGTAATATCAACTGGGGCCGCAGCCTAGCGGTGACGACGGCCAAGTACAACGACGTCCTGCCCAGTGTGAACATTGCCTTTGACTTGAAGCGCAATCTTGTCTTGCGCATGACGGCATCCCAGGCCATCACCCGCCCGAATTTTGCCGAAATGTTCGGCGTGACGGTGTCCGGCTATGACGACGACCGCACCCAGAACGAGACCTGGACCGTGGGCAACGTCAAGCTGAAGCCGATGAAGTCCAGCCAGGCAGACCTGAGCCTGGAGTACTACTACGGGCGTGGCAATATGCTGTCCGCGACCTTTTTCACGAAGGACATCTCCAACTTCGTCACAGCCGAGGTGAAGGAGAACCAGAAGGTTGGACTGGTCGATCCCCTGAGCGGCGTTGACAACTGGACGGTCCAGAGCTTTGTGAACTCGGGAGGCGGTCGTATCCGCGGCCTGGAGTTGCAGGCCAACCATGCCTTCGGCAACGGTTTTGGCGTCAGCGGCAACTACACCTTCACCGAAGGCAAGGCCCCGGGAAGCAGCTATCTCGACAAGCTGGGTGTCTTCACCCAGGCGTCCAAACACAACGTCAACCTGGTTGGCTACTACGAGACCCAGGACTACTTCGCTCGTGCGGCCTACAACTGGCGCTCCAAGTACATGATTCGTGAAGGCGCCTACTGGTTCGGCAACCGCATGCACGATGCCTTCGGCACCCTGGATGCCAGCCTGGGCTGGAACATCACCAAGAACCTGAAGCTGTCTTTGGACTTCATCAATCTGCTGAAGGAGGACGATGTGCAGTACGGCGCCGCCGCCGCCTCCAACACTGCGGTCAAGGACCCGCTGCGCGCCGGCTTCCCGGCCTGGAGTGCCAAGGGTGAAACGACCTACAAGCTGGGTCTGAGCGCCAAGTTCTGATGCTCGCCAAGCGCCCATGAGAAAGCCCGGCAACAGCCGGGCTTTTTTCGAGCCGCTGCGCAGACAATCAGTGGCTGTTTCCGTGCCAGTCACCACAACTTTAGGAGCCGCTGGCAGACCATGGATGACCTGTTTGCGATTCGTATGCCGCCTGAAATCCGCTCGGTGCGGGTCGGCGAGCACCAAGTCGTGTTCATCGACGATTTCCTGGCGCACCCCGATGCCTTGGTGGAGGCGGCCGCCCAGGCCCGCTTCGAGCCCTGTGCGGGCGCGGATGAGCGCAAGGGCTATCCGGGCGTGCGAGCATCGGTGCCGAAGGCTTACTCCGAGAACCTGACGGAATTGCTCGACCCCTTGATCCGGCTGAACTTCGGTGTGCCGGAGGAACTCGCGCTGCGCAAGTCGCCGTGCAACTTCTCGCTCACCAATGTCGCACCGCAGGATTTGGGTCCCTTGCAGCGCGTGCCGCATTTTGACGCCAGCACACCGCACTTCATGGCTGTACTGCTCTACCTCTGTGATGAGCGGCATGGCGGGACGGCCTTCTACCGACACAAGGCCAGCGGCCTGCAGCAGATCACGGCCAACACGCGCGATCGCTATGGCGAGATGATCTATGCGGAGGGCGAGCGGTGCCCTGCGCCACCGCGCTACTTCTCCGACTCGAACGAGTGCTTCGAGTTGCTGGGCATGATGCCCGCACGCTTCAACCGCTTGGTGATCTATCGCGGCAGCCTGCTGCACTCGGCCATCGTCAACCCGCAGCAAGGCCTGAGCAGCGACCCGCGCCAGGGCCGGCTGACCCTCAATCCCTTCTACGACTTCTAGCGCCGTCGACAGGCCCCAATTGGCAAACGCGCGGCCTTCGGCCGCGCGTTTTGCTTTGTCTGGCCGGCGTGATGCTACAAAGCTTGATGCGCAAGTAAAAAAGCCCAGCGGCTGCCGGGCTTTTGTGGTGTCGGGTGTCCGTCGATCAGAACTTGGCGCTCAGGCCCAGCTTGAAGGTGGTCTCACCCTTGAAGCTCCAGGCCGGGAAGCCGGCGCGCAGCGGGTCCTTGATGCCGGTGTTGGAGGCGGCGGCGGCGCCGTACTGGACATCATCTTCCTTGGTCAGATTGATGGCCTCGAAGGACAGTTTCAGGTTCTTGGTGATGTTCCAGCCCAGGCTGGCGTCCAGCGTGCCGTAGGCGTCATGCATGCGGTTGCCGTACCAGTAGGCGCCTTCGCGGATCATGTACTTGGAGCGCCAGTTGTAGGCCAGGCGGCCGAAGTAGCGCTCGTTCTCGTAGTAGCCCACCAGGTTCACATTGTGCTTTGAGGACTGGGTGAACACGCCCAGCTGATCCAGGTAGCTGCTGGCGGGAGCGTTACCCTCGGTGAACGTGTAGTTGCCCAGCGCGCCGAAGCCGTTGCCGAAGGCGTGGCTGGCCTGCAGTTCCAGGCCACGGATCTTGCCGCCGCCGGCGTTCTGGAAGCTCTGCACCGTCCAGTTGTCTACACCGGTTCTCGGGTCGACCAAGCCAACCTTCTGATTTTCCGTGACGTTGGCGACGACGAAGTTCGAGATGTCTTTCACGAAGTAGGTGGCGGACAGCATATTGCCACGGCCATAGTAGTACTCCAGGCCGATGTCAGCCTGGCTGGACTTCATGGGCTTGAGGCCGATGTTGCCGACTGTCCAGGTTTCGTTGCCATTGCGGTCGTCGTTGTAGCCCGACACCGTCACGCCGAACATATTGGCGAAGTTCGGGCGGGTGATGGCTTGCGAGGCCGTGGCGCGCAGCACCAGGTCCTTGCGCAAGTCGAAGGCCAAGTTCACGCTGGGCAGCACATCGTTGTAGGTCGACTTCGTCGAGGCCGTGGTCTTGGCCCAGTTCTGATTGCCGGAGTACTGGTCAGCCGGGGTGACGCCGTCGAACTTGTAGCCGGTGCTGGTGGCCTTGGTGGAGATGTAGCGCAGGCCGAAGTTACCGCGTAGGCCTGGGGTGTCGAACTCGAACAGGCCGTAGACCGAGCGGTTCTTCTCGTTGAGCTCGCCATAGCCCGAGCGGTCTTCCACCCAGGAGCCGATGCTCTTGGCGGTGTTGCGCAGCATGGCGCCGATGTCCGCGCGTGGAACCGACCAGCCGCCGACATTCACCGATCCGTCGAACAGCGTGCTGGTGCTGGTCGTTGCGTGGAGGGGGCCGCCGTCATCGAAAGTGACGTTCCAGACCGGGCGGAAGCTGCGCTTCTCGAAGGTGTGATCCGCCATACGCACACCGGTCTTGAAGGCGGTGATGACGCCCCAGTCCAGGTCGAAGGTGGCGTCGAGCTGACCGAACTTTTCCTTATCCTTGTTCGGGCCGGCCGAGGTGGCCCACGATTGGGCCGCCATCTGGGAGGGCAGGGAACTCAGGCCCCAGGACTGGTTGGTGCTCGGGTTGATCTGGATTTGTTTGCCAGTGGCGTCGATCGTGCCCTTCCACTCGGGACGGGTGAAGCCGGTAGCCCAGGAGTTGCTCTGATAGTTGGTGGTGGCCGAGGTGCCGCCGCTGGCCTTGGTGCTGCCGATCACAAGGTCGAACTTGGCGTTGCCGAGCGTGTAATGGGCATCGGCGACGACGCTGTCCGAGTCCATGCTGGCGCCACGGGCCCAGACCTGGAAGAACTTGTGGGTCGGGCCGGAGGTTGCGCTGCTTGTGCTGTGCAGGCAGATGCCGTTGGGATTGAAGGCCGAACTCACAGCGGTGTTGCGCTTGTCGCAGTTCGGGTCATGCATCAGGTAATCGCTGGCGTTGGAGCTGTTGGCGTTCAACTCCATCTTCATCAGATTCAGACCCAGCTCCAGGCCTTCGACCGGGCGTGCCTGCAGGGCGACATTGAAAGCGGTGCGCTTGCGTTCCTGAATGAAGGCGGTGGGTGCCACATCGCTGTTCCAGCGACTGTCCGCCTCGACGCCACGGCGGATGTAGTCGCCCTTGGACTGGCCGGCGGCAACCAGCACGCCGAAGCTGCGGGCCTCATTGCGCCAGCTGTACAGGCCGGAGAACTCCTTCTCCGGGTCGCTGATGGTGCCGTCGCCGTAGCGCACGCTGCCGAAGGCGGTGTTGGCCTTCAGGTCCAGCGGCTTGCGGGTCTTGACGATCACGGTGCCGCCGATGCCGCCTTCGGTCAGGTTGGCCTGCGAAGACTTGTAGACCTCCATGCCGCCGATCAGCTCGGCGGGCAGCAACGAGTAGTTGAACGAGCGGTCGATGTCGTTCTGGTCATACCAGCCGGTGGACGCGACGGTCTGGCCGTTCAGCGTGGTGTAGGTCATCTGCGGATCAGTGCCGCGGATCGACACCGCAGCGCCTTGGCCGAAGGCGCGGCCCACCGAGATGCCGGGAATGCGACCCAGCGCCTGGCCGACGTCCGCGTCCGGCAGCTTGCCCACGTCCTCGGCGGACACGGCATCCACCACGGCGGTGGCGTTCTTCTTGATGTTGGCGGCGGTTTCCAGCGAAGCGCGGATACCGGTGATCACCACCTGGTCGAGTTGGCTGGCCTCGGGCTTCGCCGCCGCTTGTCCGGCCTGCTGGGCTTGGGCGGCAAACGCCACGCCCAGCAATGTCAGCGACACGGCGGCCGCGATGGGGGTCTGTCGGACCTTCTTCATAAACTGCTCCTCGATATGGCCGTCAACGAATCGGCCTGTTTAGACGCGGAGCCCGATGCATACCCATGGAGAAGTGGCATGCGTCTGGCGCCCCAGATGGACATCAATGTGCAACCAATGCCATGCCACTATACGGCGGTGTAGTGCCACTTTGCTACCACTTCATGACTCGTGTTTTCCCTGCTTGTCGTTGCTTTTGCGACAGCAAACGGGTGTTGATGTTGTTTCTTGGTAGCTAATTGGTATTGCTTTCGGGTTTTGGCTGGTATTGGTTATAGGTGATGAAGGAGTGGGGTGGTGCGTTCCTGCCGTGAGCTGGGGGCTTGGCGTCGCTGGACTTGAAAAGTCTTTGCGGCCCAAAAAAGCTGTGCTATAGTCGCAGGCTCGCCTCGGAGGGGTGGCCGAGTGGTTAAAGGCAGCAGACTGTAAATCTGCCCGCTAACGCGTACGCTGGTTCGAATCCAGCCTCCTCCACCAAGGCGAACGTTTTGATGGGTCGAGATGCCGGTGATCCGGGTCTCGATTCCAGCGAGGCGATGAAGAAGAGTTGGATTGATCAAGACTCCCGGGCGGGAGTAGTTCAATGGTAGAACCTTAGCCTTCCAAGCTAATGACACGGGTTCGATTCCCGTTTCCCGCTCCAGTTGTGGGGTGCTTGGTTGTGTAGGGTGGTTGTTGCGTCGATACCGGTTTGCTGGTTGGTTTGCCGTCAAACCTGTGTCGATGCCCATGTGGCTCAGTGGTAGAGCACTCCCTTGGTAAGGGAGAGGTCACGCGTTCGATCCGCGTCATGGGCACCACCAATTTCT